>JBEKQR010000296.1:0-11041 GCA_049519515.1 Candidatus Korobacteraceae bacterium | reverse complement strand
GCACATTACGGTGGACGGAGAGAGCATTCAGGCCTATGCCGGCGAGTCCGTGGCGGCAGCGATGCTGGCCGCCGGACGCTACATCTTTCGACATACCCATCCCGAAGGCCAGCCGCGCGGAATCTTCTGCGGTATGGGAGTCTGTTACGAGTGTCTGGTCACGGTGGATGGCCGTGAGCGGGTCCGGGCCTGCATCTTCCCGGTTCGGGATGGCCTTCGGATAACTACAGCAATCGAATGGGAGACGGCCCGGTGCGCGAAGTCGAGATACTGATTGTAGGTGGCGGCCCGGCAGGCCTGAGCGCCGCGCTGGAGGCTTCCGAGGCCGGCGCTGAAGTTCTCCTGGTTGACGAATATCCCACCCTGGGCGGGCAATTCTACAAGCAGCTTCCCGATCCTTTTCGGCTGACGAACGTCAAGGCCGAAGGCAAGCAGTTCATGGAAGGCGTGGAGTTGATCGAGAAGGTCAAGAATTCCGGAATTGAGTTTTTTCCGAACACGCTGGTCTGGTCGGTGTTCCCGGAGCGCACCATCGGACTCTACCGTGAAGAACGCACTGAGGAAATACGGGCCGGCAGGCTGATCCTTGCGCCCGGCGCGCAGGAGGTTCCAGTGCCGTTCCCAGGTTGGACACTGCCTGGGGTGATGATGGGCGGGGCAGCGCAGTCTCTGCTGGCGCGTCAGCGGCTGTTGCCGGGAGAGCGATTCGTAATGGCCGGCGTCGGTCCGCTGCAACTGAAGGTTGCCAGCCAGCTCTTCGAGGCGGGAGCGACGGTCGTGGGCATTTTCGAGGCCTCCAGCAAACCGCCGGTTTCAATGGAAAATGCGCTGCGTTCGCTGGGGCACTGGGGCAAGATGCGTGAAGGCATGCGCTACTGGACGACCATCAAGAAAGCTCATATTCCCTACTATCACAGCCACGTTCCCGTCCGCGCTCTGGGGACGGACCGGGTCGAGGCGGTCGTGGTTGCCGAAGTGGATGAGGATTGGCGCGTGCTGCCCGGAACGGAGAGAACCCTTGAGGCCGATACCCTGTGTCTCTCTTATGGATTCCTGCCATCGCTGCAGTTGACCCGCAACTTGGGTTGCCGGGTCGAGTTTAATGCCCGGGCCGGAGGATGGGCGACATGGCACGATTCCGACCAACAGACAAGCGTTGAGGGCGTGTATGTGGCCGGCGAAGCGGGCGGGATCGGCGGAGCTGACGTTGCGCTCCACGAAGGCGTCATAGCGGGAATCGCCGCCAGCCGCGCGTGCGGCAAAGCCTCAACGAACGCGGCCAAGAAAGAGCGGGCAGCGCGCAAAGCGCTGGCACGCGCCAGGCAGTTCGCCGAGATCGCAGGCGCCATGATGCAACTCAAGTCTGGACTTCTGGACCTGATAACCGAGGACACTATTGTTTGCCGGTGCGAGAATGTTCCGGCTGGCCGGATCATGGAGGCCATAGGCGCGGAGAATGACTTTACGCTGCGCGGCGTGAAGATCCATACCCGTGCTGGAATGGGACCGTGCCAGGGGCGGATGTGCGGCTGCGTGATCTCCCGCCTGATCGCTGCCAAGGCCGGCATGCCGCTGGAGTCAATCCAACTGGATACCCCCAGAATTCCCGTTAAGCCGATACCAGTACGGGCGCTGGCAACTGACGCAAGTCAGGAATGAAACGGCAACGCTATAGGAGGACCTCATGAAGGTAATCGCCGCAAAGATTTATCGCGTGGAGATCGACGGGCGCCGGCCCGTGCTGTTGCAGTTGTTTACCGATGAAGGCGTCACTGGCGTGGGCGAAGCCGCGGTCGCATACGGCGTTGGCAACACTGCCGCAGCGGCGCTCGTGCAGGAGCTTGTGGAGAAATTTGTGCTCGGCGCAGACCCCTCCAATATCGAACCTATTTGGCATGCGATGTACGACCATACCTTTTGGGCCAAGGGCGGCGGCTCGCTTCTGTTTCCCGGGATCAGCGCTATTGAGACGGCGCTTTGGGACATCAAGGGCAAGGCTTTGGGGATTCCCGTTTACCAGATGCTCGGCGGCCGCTTCCGCGACAAGGTCCGGCTTTATGCCAATGGCTGGTCTTACAGTTGCCGGACCATCGACGAACTGGTACGCGAGGCCGAAAAGGTGGTGAAGCTGGGCTATACGGCACTGAAATTTTATCCCCTGGCACGGCCTGTTCCTCCGCATTGGCTGCTGAAGCATGTCACATTGCGCGAAGTTGACCGCGAAACGGAAAAATGGGTGGTTGAGAGCACGAAGGCAGTCCGCCGGGCGATTGGCCCGGATATCGACTTGATGGTGGATATGAGCGCGGGCATGACTACCGATGTGGCCATCCGGCTTGGCCGCCAGTTGGAGGAATTCAATCTTTATTTTTATGAGGAGCCGGTGGACCCGTCCGACTCCGCGGCATTGAAAAAAGTCTCGGAGCACGTGAACATTCCCATCGCCGCCGGTGAGCGCCTGTACACGCGTTACGGCTTCCGGCAGATTCTGGAAAGTCACGCGGTCGATATCGTTCAGCCTGACCTTGGCTCAACCGGCGGAATCCTGGAGACCAAGTTCATCGCCGCCATGGCTGAAATCTACTCGGCGCGCGTGCAGTTGCATGTCTGCGCCAGCCCGGTTTCAACCGCCGCCACGCAGCAACTCTGGGCGTGCCTGCCCAATCTTGCCCTGCAGGAAATTTATCCTTTCCGGGTTGCGGAGCACTGGGCAATCGTGGACCACGCTCCTGAGCTGGACATCAACAACGGTTACATTCCCATATCAGACCGTCCCGGCTTGGGCGTCGAGTTGAACCAGAAAACCGTTGATCCGTTCTTGTGGGCGGAATGCAAGCTGGCTACCAAGTCCGTCTCCAAGGGTTCGGCGTAACCACGGGCCGGAGTATTCAGAGCGATCATGATCATAAAGAACAATCGCGCGCTGAGTTCGGCCGGAGACCTCCCGGCACGCCGCATGCTCCTGGAGATCGCCGAAGCGGCGATGCAGTCGCTCGACTCTCATCGCATCATCCGCGAGATTCTGCAACTGGAAGGAGACATCCTCCGCATCGGCCGGCATGAATGGAATTTGCGCTCCAAGCGGCGCCTTTATGTGCTGGGGGCCGGCAAGGCCGCGAACGCCATGGCGCGGGCCATCGACGAGGTGCTGGGCCATCGCATCACCCAAGGGCTGGTGATTGTGAAACAGCTTGAGGCAGGAGATTCTCTTGCGAACATCGAGCTGGCAGCCGGCGGCCATCCCCTGCCGAACGAAGCTGGGCTGATAGCCAGCCGCCGCATGCTGGAGATCGTGGACCAGGCCACTGCGGATGATCTCTTCATCAGCGTGATCAGCGGCGGCAGCTCCGCCCTCATGAGTTGCCCGCTCACCGGCTTCAGTCTCGACGATGAGCAGGAGGCGACCGAGGCGCTGCTGAAGAGCGGCGCGCGAATCCTGGAGATTAACGCTGTCCGCCGGCACATCTCCGCCACCAACGGCGGCCGGCTGGCGCAGAAGGTGGAGGCCAAAGGCGCGGAGATGATTACCTTCCTGATCTCTGATGGCCTCGGAGCCAGGCCGACGCTCGATCCCGCGCAGCGTGTAGTGCTCTTCGGCACTCCTTGCGGACCTGATGGCACGACGCTTCAGGATGCGCGCGATGTCCTCGCCAAGTACGGGCTCACATCAAAGCTGCCGCGCATTTTCGAGTTCCTGCGCAACGCCACCGAGAGGGACGAAACACCCAAGCAGTTCGGCGACCGGATCCATCAATTTGTCCTGGCCCGGCCGGGGAATGCCTGTGAAGCGGCGAAGAAGGCAGCGGAGGAGCGCGGCATTGCGCCGTGCATATTGACTACAGTTTTGGAAGGCGAGAGCAGCGAGGCCGGCACTTTCCTGGCCTCCATCGCCCGGGAGGTCAGGTTGAATGGCCGCCCGATTCCGGTTCCATGCCTGCTGATAGCCGGAGGAGAGACGACAACGCGGATCGAAGGCGCTTGCGGCGAAGGCGGGCCATCACAGGAACTGGCCCTGGGGTTCGCTCTGGAAATTGCGGGGCAACGCGGCATCTGTTTGTGTTCACTGGATACTGACGGGACAGACGGACCCACCGCCATCGCCGGCGGCCTGGTCGACGGAACAACGGTCGCACGGGCGAAGGAAAAGGGCCTGGACTGTTACCGCTCTCTTTGCGCACACGATAGCTCGGTGGTTCTGCGGGCAGTCGGCGACGCTGTTTGTACCGGAAATACCGGAACCAACCTCTGCGATCTCAACATGATTTACATCTCTGGCAAGAACTAACTTCCAGCCGGGAGCATCGGGAAGACGCGTAAATGGGAAACTATCTTATTACTGAGATAAAGGCGCGAGAAATTCTGGATAGCAAGGCCCGTCCGCTGGTCGAGGTCGACATCATCACCTGCGAAGGCGCGCTCGGACGAGGCTCATCTCCCTGCGGTACTTCCGTGGGGTCGCACGAGGCTGTCGTGCTTCGGGATGGTGGTAAACGTTACGGCGGGCTCGGGGTGCAGAAGGCGGTGGGTAATGTTCGGGATGTGATCGCACCGGCCCTGAAGGGCCGCAGCGTCATCGACCAGAAGGCAATCGATTCCCTGCTGGTCGAGCTCGACGGCACTCCCAACAAGTCGCGGCTCGGGGCAAACGCCATCTATAGTGTCTCGATCGCCGCCGCGCGCGCCGCCGCCGCAGCCCTGCGGGTTCCGCTGTACCGGCACCTGGGCGGAGCCGAAGCCTGCCTGCTTCCCGTGCCCATGTTCAACATGATCAATGGCGGAAAGTTCGCTGGCGTTGAGCTGGAAATCCAGGAATTTCATCTCATTCCCGCCAGCGCCCGTTGCTATTCCGAGGCGCTGCGGATCGGGGTGGAAGTGTTCGCGGCTCTCGGCGAAATCATCAAGAGGCGTTACGGCAAGGACCGCCTTTACGCCGGTTCTTCCGCCGGATATGGCGTTCCGGCGAGTGATCCCTGGGAGGTGCTTGATCTGTTGCTGGCGGCGGCTGAGGCGGCCGGCTACGGCGGCCAGTGCCGCCTGGGGCTTGACTGCGCGGCCAGCGAGTTCTACCAGTCCACTACCGGCAAGTACCACCTGAGCGGAAAAGATCTCACCCGGGAGGAAATGATCAGGCTGCTGGAGGACCTCGCGCGGCAGTATAACCTCTTCATGATTGAAGATCCCCTCCAGGAAGACGATTTCGAAGGCTTCGCAGAGATCACGCGGCGGATTCCGGCCATGATCGTCGGAGACGATCTGCTGGTGAGCAACCTCGAACGGCTCAAACGGGCAGTCGCCATGGGCGCGGCCAATGCCATGATCCTGAAGCCGAACATGATTGGAACGATCTCTGAAGCTATCGAAGCTGCTCGGTTCGCGCAGGCGCACGGTTACAAGGTCATCGGTTCGGGAAGGGCTGGGGGCACCATCGATGACCCGATTACCGACATCGTGGTTGCGGTCGGAGCCCCGCTGGTGAAGTTCGGCGCGCCGCGCTCGGGAGAACGTCTCGGGAAACAAAACTGCATGTTGCGCTTTGAGGAAGAGCTGGGCGCATCGGCCCGCTTCGCCGCGCCGGGAGTATTTGCCGGACCATTGGCTCCGGTTGGGCAGACTTCAAATAACTAGCGGCCCGCGGCTGGCGTTAAGACAACGTCGGCCCATCATCTTTACCCTGCTGCGAGCATGTCGGCTGCTTGGCTACGGGCATATCGCATGTTCTGCTGTGAGCATGTCGCCGAAATCTGCTTTACGCTCGAAACCTTAAGATCGTTGACCAACGTCATGTCAACGTCGATATAGTCTTTGCTGTTTCCGGTCATAACGTGGCTGTCGCCGAATCGGATCACGGCGGACGGTAAGCTCGCCTCGTTAACAACAATGGGGCCTCCGGGGCAGCCGATGGCCAGGTGGACACGGTCGCGGTCATTGACATGGAGTTAAGCCCGCCTCGCGTGGTCGATCAGGTGGTGGTCGGCGACGGGCCGGAGGGTTTGGCGGTCAGCCCTGTGGGCGGCTATGCCGTCTCTTTGCTTACCAACGGCGCCGGCAACGTTCCCGTAACCGCTTTCTTCCACCACGACCATTCAGTCGCTGCGCTGCTGAAAATCCAGGGCAAAAAGGTGCGCAAGGTATCAGAGACGGCGGTTGGAAAGTTGGCCGAAGGGATCGCCTTCAGCCCCGACGGCCGCTTCGTCTATGTCGCCAATGACCTGGACAGCGACCTGACCGTGCTGCGCCTCGAAGGCAACAAGCTGGTGCCGGCCGGCTCGCTCAAGCTTCCCGGCCATCCCGCCTCGATGCGTGGCAGCACGCCGTGACGCTGCCCCGGTAAACCGCCGGCTGCAGAGCGGCTACAAGTTTTCGCGCTGAGTACCTTGAGTATTCGGGATTACGATTAAGGTAGTTGGCGGACGCCCACTGCCTCTCGCAACTGTTCCAGCGAAAGCATGTAATTGGCAAGCGCCTGGCGATAGGCGAACTGAGTGGTTCGGTAGGTGCGCTCGGCGTCGAGGAAATCCAGCAGCGCGGCGGCTCCCTGGCGGTAGGCGAACTCGGAGATGTCGCGCGAGTCTTTGGCGTCCTTCAGGTAGCCGGAATCGAAGAGGTTGACGATGGCTTCGCCGCTCTTGGCCGCTTCGTAGGCGTTGCGAACGTCGGAGAGCACGGTCTGCTGCGCCGCTTTCGAGGTGAACTCCGCCTGGTTCAGCGCAAACCTGGTGCGCGCAATCTCGCCCTGGTTGCGGTTGAAGATGGGCAGGGGAATGTTGAAGAACATCGAGCCCGTGCTGGTCGCGGCAACGTGTGAATAGTTGAAGGCAACGTTCAGGTCCTGCTTGCGGTTGGCTTGCGCCAAGGCCGCCTGGCTCTGGGCCGCGGTCACCCCCAGTTGCGCTGCCCGCAAATCGGGCCGCTGCTGCAGGGCGAGCGCCTGCAGATCATCCAGGCTGCTTTTGACCGGCTGGTAGATGAGATTTCCCTGGACATCGTAATCGCGCGGAACCGCGTCGTAGCCGATCAACTGCCGCAGCAAGGTCAGGGCCTGCGCCTTGGCCAGCCGGGCGGAGTTGACGTCGGTCTGGAACTGCAGGAGCTGCACCTTGATCTTGAGGAAATCGTTCTTGCTGATGTCGCCGGCCTGGAAGCGGTCCTGGTTGATCTTGACCGTACGCTGAAAGCTCTGCAGCGCCTCGGTGGCGAATTCCAGGTTCGACTGCGCCAGCAGCGCGCCAATAAACTGCTGGGCGACATTGAACTTCAGCGCGCGTTCCAGGTCGGCGATCTGCTCTCTGGTCATGCGGGTTTGATCGCGAGCCGCGTCCAGGCGGCGGTGGCGTTTGCCGCCGCGCTCGATCAGGTAGCCGGCCCCGATATCGAACTGCTGCTGGGTGTTCAAGTAATCGGCCGAGAACCTGCTGGGGTTAAAGAACGGAATGAACTGCGCGTCCCAGGAAAGCAACGGATTGGGACGCAGGCCCGCAGTAACCTCCTGGGCCTTGTTTTGCTCGATCTGCGTGCGCGCCGCTTTGATGGAAGGGCTGTTGTCCAAGGCCAACTGGAGGGCCTGATCCAAGGCGATCTTCGTAGTCTGCGCCGCTGCCGAACCCGCCAGGCACACGGTCACGCCGATTAACGCCAGCCAGAAACAAATTCGCATGCCAGGGCATCTGGCCGCTTGCTCTGTGTTTCTCACGGTTCCGTAGCTCCTTCCGGTTCCGGCAAGACATCATTGTCGCGCGCCATCCAGACGTACAGGGTAGGAAGCAGGAACAGGCCGATCACCAGGGCCAGCAGCAGGCCGCCTACGATCACGATGGCAAACGGGCGCTGCGAATCGGAACCGATGTCGTGCGACATGGCCGCCGGCAGCAGTCCGAAGGTGGCTACCAGCATCGTCATGAGTATGGGCCGAAGCCGCAGCGTGGCCCCGGTGATGGCTGCGTTCAGCACCGTTTCTCCCCGCGTGCGGATCTGGTTGATGTATTCCAGCATGATCACGCCCGTCTGCACGGAAACGCCAAACAGCGCCAGAAATCCGATTCCCGACGACACGCTGAAATGCGTTCCCGTCAGTAACAGCGCCAGCAGGCCGCCGAGCGGCGCCAGGCTGACGTTGAGCAATATCAGCAGCGACCATTTGAACGAGCGGAACATGGTGTACAGAATGAGAAAGACGGCCAATATGGTAATCGGTATGATCACCGCCAGTCGCCGATTGGCGCGTTTCTGGCTGGCATACTCGCCGGCCCAATCCAGATAGTATCCGGCCGGCAGCTTGACCTTGTCGTTCACATTCCGTATCGCCTCTTCGACCGCGCTGCCGAGGTCGCGGCCACGCACGCTGTACTTTATGGCGATGTAGCGCGAATTGGACTCGCGATAGATCATCGAGGCGCCATCTTCCAGGTTGATGTCACATAGCTGTCCGAGAGCCACCCTTTCTCCCGACGGGGCGAGAATGCGGATGTTGGCTATGTCATCGACGGTCCGGCGGAACGGCTCCTGGTAGCGCACCACCAGATCGAAGCGCTGTTCGCCCTTCAGCACCTGGCTGACGGGATTGCCGCCAACAGCGGTCTGAATGGCGTCCTGCACGTCGGCCACGTTTATTCCGAAGCGATCCGTCTTCTGGCGATTGACCGTCACGTTGACGTTGGGCTGGCCGAGCACGCGGAATACTCCCAGGTCGGTGATGCCCGGGACTTTGCGCATCACCTCCGCGATCTCGTTGGCTTTGTTTTCAAGGTCCTTGAGATCGCTGCCGAAAATCTTTATGGCCAGCTCGCCCTTCACGCCGCTTACGGCCTCTTCCATGTTGTCGGCAATGGGCTGCGAAAAGCCCCAGGAGACGCCGGGAATCTTCTCCACTTGCTCGTCCATGGCGGCGATCAGCTTTTCCTTGTCGCCACGGAATTGCGCGCGCCACCGGCTGCGCGGCTTGAGGTCCACGAAATACTCGGTGTTGAAAAACCCGGTCGCATCGGTGCCGTCGTCCGGGCGGCCGACCTGCGAGACAACCTGCGTTACCTCGGGAAAGCCGGCAAAGACCAGCCTCGCCTGGTTCATGATCCGCGTGCCTGCCGTGGGGCCGATGCTTGGATCAAGAGTGCCGCGCGCCCAGATGGCGCCTTCGTCCAAGTGCGGCAGAAATTCCGAGCCGATCACGCCGCCAAAGGCGAGGAAGAGCGTCAGCGCGGCGGCAAGCGCGGCCGCGCCGAAGGTGGCGCGGCGGTGGGCGATGCACCATTCCAATGCGCGGGGGTAGCGAACGTTCATCCACTCCAGCACGGGATTGCGCCATTCATGCGCCCGGCGCCGGAACAGGTAGCTGGCCAGCACCGGCGCCAGCAGCATGGAAAACAGCAGCGACCCAATCAGCGCGAAGACCACGGTCCAGGCCATGGGCATGAACAGGCGTCCCTCGACGCGCTGTAAGGTGAGGATGGGCAAATACGAGGTGATGATGATCGCTCTGGCGAAAAACACCGGCCGCTGCACTTCGTGGGCCGCCAACTGGATGGTCCAGGCGATGTTGTGGTCCTGTGCTTCGGGGGCCTCCAGCCGGCGCAGAATATTTTCCACCATGACGACACAGGTATCGACGATCATGCCGAAATCCAGCGCGCCCAGTGAGAGCAGGTTGGCCGGTATGTGGCGCAAGTCCAGCAGGATGGCGGCGAAGAACAGCGAGAACGGCATGGTCAGGGCCACGATGAAAGCGGAACGGACATTTCCCAGGAACCCGAAAAGAACGAGGACGACGAGAATAATGCCCGCAGTCAGGTTGCGAATGACGGTGCGAGTGGTGTAATGCACCAGGTCGTCGCGGTCGATATGAGGGATGACCTTTACTCCCGGCGGCAGGATGCGGGTATTGAGGTCCTCGACTTTGCGGTCGATGGCCGCGAGCGTGGCTTCCGCCTCGGCGCCCTTGCGCATCTGCACGATGCCTTCGACTACATCATCGTTGTCGACCACCCGGCCATCTTCGTGGCGAATCGACTTGCCCAACCGCCCCAGGCGTATTTTTGGACCTTGAGTCACTACCGCGACATCGCGCACCCGGACCGGGGTTCCGCTCTGCGCCTTCAAGACCGTGGCTCCAATGTCGCCGATGTCCTGCATCAGGCCGAGAACGCGGATGTTGTAGGCCTGCTGGCCCTTTTCAATGAAGCTGCCGCCGGCGTTGACGTTGTTGGCCGTAAGCGCCTGCTCCACCTGCGCAATGCTCAGGCCGTAGGAAGTCAGCTTGTCGGGATTTACCTGCACCTGGTACTCGCGCGTCTCGCCTCCGAAGATGGAGACCGCGGCGACATCCGGCACCGCCATCAGGTTCTTCAACACGACCCAATCCTGCAGGGCTTTCAAATCCATGACTGTGTAACGCGGGTTCGTGCTGACCAGGGTGTAGAAATAGATCTGGCCGACGGGGCTGTAATCAGGACCGATCTGCGGATTCAATCCGGAGGGCAGAGTTACCAGCGTCAGCTTTTCCAGCACCTGCTGCCGGTTCTGCAGGTTATCGCTGTCGTCATCGAAGATTACGGTAATGAAGGAAAGCCCAGCGAGCGACAGCGAGCGCAGGTGCGTCTTGTGACCGACGCCGTTAAGTTGCGTCTCGATTGGGATGGTGACCTGCTGCTCGACCTCTTCGGCCGCGCGCCCGGGCCACTGGGTGATTACCTGGACATACTTATCCGCTACATCGGGGTAGGCTTCGACCGGCAGTTGATGGAAGGAAATGATGCCCCAGATCAGCAGTAGCAGGCCGATGCTGAGCACCAGCATCTTGCTCCGCAGCGCAAAATCGACGGCCTGCCTGATCATCGATTATTGCGACTCCGAAGCGCTCGAGAATTGCAGAGCGTTGATTACAACCTTCGACTGCGGGCTGAGGCCGGCGATCACCTGTTGAACCCCATCAGGCAAGACCGGTCCAAGCTGCACCTCCTGGCGGCGGAACTGCTTTCCGCCCAGAGGCACAAACACCCAGTCCTTGTCGTGCATGCGGATGGCCGCCGAGGCCGGGATCACGATGCTCGCC
>JBEKQR010000295.1:0-10121 GCA_049519515.1 Candidatus Korobacteraceae bacterium | reverse complement strand
TTGGATTATGTGGAAGCCCACGGCTTTAGCCGTGGGAATCAAGGCATCAAGTCTGAAGCGGCTTTAGCCGCCGTGCCGATGTATCCACAGCGCCTAAAGGCGTTTTGTTATTGAGCTTTGCTCCCCACGCCTAAAGGCGTGGGCTTCCACCTAGCAATTCACAGTTCTTGGACACATTCTAAGAAGGTTTCAAGGTTTCAGAGTTTCATAGATCGAAAGGTTCGTGACAGATTCCCTGAAACCTTGAAGCTAACCCCTAATCCCTAATCCCTAAATCCTAACCCCTCGTTTCTGACTCTATTTCGGCATCTGCATGCCGGTTGCTTTCAGCACCGGTATCGCCTTCTTTGATTTGAACAACTTGATCAATTTCTCTGCCCCGGCGGCATTCTTGCTGCCGGTCATGACAGCCGCCGAAAACAGCGTCAGATCCTGAAGATCTCCAGGCAGGGGTCCGACAATATCCACTCCCTTGGTCGCCTTCAGCTCACTCTCCATCTGTATCGCCAACTCGACCCTGCCGTCTGCAGCCAACGGGCCCACGGCTCCGCCGCCGCCAACCATGGTGGTCTTGGACTTGAGCTGGTCGGTCAATCCGAGACGCTGTATTCCCCTGGCAGCCACGATGCCGCTGTAACCGCCGGCGGCGGGATCGGAATAGGCAATCGACTTGGCTGCCAGAAGCGTCTTCTTGAAGGCCTCCACCGTGCTGATGTCCGGCTTAGGCGCTCCCGCCTTGACGGCAACCGAAATGCCAGTCACGGCAATGTCCTTCACGCTTTTTGGGTCCAGCTTGCCTTGTTTGACGAGATCTTTGTTTACGGAGTCTGTCAGAATAGCTACATCGCCAGCTTCGCCTGCCTGAATGCGCTTCGCGGCGGCGATTGAAGTCGAGTCAATGATGACGAGCTTGTTGCCAGTCTTGCTTTCGAAGTCGGCCTTCAACTGCTCCAGCGCCGGCGTCAGAGCATGGGTGCAGAATACTTTGAGTTCGGCCGCCCCGGCCATCGAGGGCACGACCAGCAGCAGGGACAGCGAGAGCGTAAGCAGCGAGTGCAGCAGAACAGTGCGAGTCACGTTATCCTCCCAATGTGCGGAAATAGCAAAAGCGCGAGTCACCCTAATTTTTTCGGCATTTCGCTTCCGCGCAGTATGCCAGAGCCGCCGGCTTTCAGCAATGCATAATCGAGTGCCGCACGGGCCTGCGGGCCGCCAATAGAAATGAAAACCGCTTGCTCGTAGCGCTGACCTCCAGGCCGGGGTCCCCAGTAAGCCTGCTCTTGGCTTGCTGGGGTGGGAGACCGGCTGTCAATGCGGATGTCTTGTCCGCACCTTGGCTGGCGGGCAGGCGTGGACGCCTCCCGGACAGCCGGTCCCGCCATGCGGGACCGGCGCTACATTTTTCGACCGAGTGCCCGGCTTCGCAAAATCTAGCGTTCCACTACGGCGCGGCATGATACAACTGTGACGCACATGTTGGCGGCCAGAAAATCTTGGCGATATGGCGCTCCCCAGGTCTTCGCCGCGCTGTTGTTGCTGCTGTTTCTGCTGCAAGCCGGCGTATTCATCGCCAGCGTGCCGCTCAATCAGACTGAAGGAAATTACATCATGCGCGGGATCGCGCTGGCGAACGGCGCGCGCCCGACCGAGCCGCGGCGTTCCCCGCTGGTCGACGAGACCGCAGCTTTGGGCATTCTGCCCCTGCTCCGGGGCTCGGCGTCAACCGCGGCGCTGAACCCGTCAGCGCTTGATCGCTATCGCTGGCTGGTGCGGGCGCCGTTCCTGCTGGCCGGACTCCTGCTTGGCGCTTCCGTCTGGTACGTCGCCCGCCGCTTGTACGGCAATCCGGGCGGCTATGTCGCCATTGGACTCTATTGCTTCACGCCTTCGCTCGTGGTCCGCAGCTCGTTGGCCGGGCCCGAGATCCTGGGCGCCTGGGGGGCCTTCGGAACCGTATTTACCGCCATTGCCGTGGCGCACACGCTTTACGCGCCGCGCAACGCGCTGTTCTGGAATCGCAAGCGAATAGGCCTGCTCGGAATCGCCATCGCCATGATGGTGGGCGCGCAGTTCTCGCTGGCGCTGCTGTTGCCGCTGGCCCTGGCCCTGATGCTTTGGGCCGTTCCTGAGCGCCGTGGCGCGGCCCTGGCGATACTGGGCATCGCCTGTGTTGTTGCTTTAACCGTTCTCTGGATTGTCTACCATGCCAGCTTCGGCTGGCTCGGCCACTCGCTGGTGAACGCACAATGGCTGGCGTTCTCCCGTCCGGCGTTTCCGGCGACGCTGGCCGCCGTGGCATCGTTTTACCTGCGTGAAGCCTCGGCCGCAGCCATATTGAGCGCGATTGCGCTGCTTGGCTACCTGCTCTGGCCGCGCGCCCGCTTCTTTGGCAGCACTGCCCCGCTGCTGGTCGCGCTGGAGATCGTGCTGCTTGCGATTCTCACGCCCACGACGGCGGGGGCTGCCTTCTTTTTCTACTGCCTGCCGTTCCTGATACTGTTCGCCGCCGGCGTCTTTGCCGATCTCTTCGAGAGCCGCCGCTGTCACGCTTTCGCTGTAGCCGCCGCCTACAGCGTGATTCTGGCGCAAGCTGGATTCAGCCTGGTCGGCCTCGTCCACCTCGCACGCGGATTCTGAAACGGTCAGGGCAAAGCCGCCAGAGTTGTTGGCCGCAAGCTGACCAGGGTTCTTCCACCTCAGCAGGCGCGCACTGCCGGCGGAGGCGGGTGCTCGCCGCGTCTCTTCCGCATCCAAATTCTTGAGAACTGTCTGTTAGAGCAGGGTTATCATGAATGAGGTGTGTTATGCGGCCCCTTTGTATCGGACTGTTGGCCTCCTGCCTGGCGGTTTGCGGGGTTTCGGCTGCGCAGATGCATGGCGCTCCCAGTGATGGGGTGGGTTTGGGTACCGCCGCCGGAGCTTCCAAGACGGCGCTTGGCCCTGGAATCAGGATTCCGCCTTCCGGCTTCCCGCACCATCACCATTTCGACCAGCGTAACCGCTTTGGCTACTGGGGTCCGGTCTATTACGGCGGCTACATTCCCTTCGATTACGACTACGACTATTATTCCGATTATCCGGGGTACACCGGCTACGCCCCAGGCACATTCCAATCTGTTCCATATCCCTATCCTGATGGCGGGTATCCGTATCCCCCAGCCTATGCTCCGCCGCCAAACTACCGTCCACCTGCGCCATACCCAGCCATGAGCTATACGCCTCCTGAGCAAAGCGCGCCAGTGGCCCAGGCTGCCAGGCAGCCCCAGCCCTCCACCACTGCCCGAGGCGTCACTACCGCCAACGGACCAGAAAAAGTTTCCGAGCCAACCGTGCTGGTGTTTCGCGATGGCCACAAGCAAGAGGTAGAGAACTACGCCATCATGGGACCGACGCTGTTCGTGCTTTCCGGACGGCACGCGCGCATCCCCATCGCCGAACTGAATGTTCCCGAGACCATCCGCCAGAATGAAAGCCGTGGTTTGGAGTTCCACATACCCGGCCGCGGGCAGTAACGAGGATGTAGCGCTGGTCTCGCAGAGCGGGACCGGGGTCCCCAGCAAGCCTCCTTTTGGCTTGCTGGGGTGGGAGACCGGCTGTAGGTGCGGACATCTCGTCTGCACCCGCTTACCAGCACGGCGGGCGTAGACGCCCCCCGGACAGCCGGCCTGGAGGCCAGCGCTACTCTCCTCTCCTTCATTTGACATCCGCCCGGTTCGGCGTTACGTTTCGAGGAGTTTCTAATCTGCAAGACGTTTGCAGGGGTTCCCGGTAATGCCGCGGTTGCGTTGCTGGGGCGTACACACGTAATTGTCCGCTTCCGGAGATGCCCATTATGGAAAAGAACAAGAGCACTAATAATCAAAAGACCGGCCTGCGCAAGGGCCTGACAAGTTACGGCGATGAGGAGTTTTCCCTGTTCCTGCGCAAGGCGTTTATCAAGGGGGCCGGCTACACCGACGATGTGCTGGCGCTACCGATCGTCGGCATCATCAACACCGGCAGCGACTACAACCCCTGCCATGGCAACGCGCCGCAACTGATCGAGGCGGTCAAGCGCGGCGTGATGCTGGCCGGCGGCCTGCCCATGGTCTTCCCGACCATCTCTCTGCACGAGAGCTTCGCCTATCCCACCAGCATGTTTCTGCGCAACCTGATGGCGCTCGACACCGAAGAGATGATTCGCGCGCAGCCGATGGATGCGGTGGTCATGATCGGCGGCTGCGACAAGAACGTGCCGGCGCAATTGATGGGCGCGGCCTCGGTCGGTATTCCGGCCATCTCGCTGGTGACAGGCCCCATGCTGACCGGCGGGCATCGCGGCGTGCGCGTAGGCGCCTGCACTGATTGCCGCCGCTACTGGGGAATGTATCGCGGCGAGCAGATCGATGTGGAGGAGATCGACGATGTCAACAACGCGCTTGTTCCCACCGTGGGTTTCTGCGGGGTGATGGGCACGGCCAGCACCATCGCCTGCATGGTTGAAGGACTGGGCATGATGCTGCCGGGCGGCGCTTGTCCGCCGGCGGTTACTGCCGACCGCATGCGCATTGCCGAAAAGACCGGCGAGCAGGCCGTGCGCATGATCCAGCAGAAGCTGACCCCCGACAAGATCATCACCCCCAAGGCCATAGAGAACGCCATGCGCGTGCTGCTGGCCATCGGCGGATCGACCAACGGAATCGTCCACCTGACGGCCATCGCCGGACGGCTGGGCATCGCCATCGACCTCGAAGGCTGGGACGCCATGAGCCGCGAGACGCCCGTGCTGGTCGACCTCAAGCCCTCCGGCCAGGGATACATGGAGGACTTTCACAAGGCGGGCGGCATGATCACGCTCATGCGCGAACTCAAGCCGCTGCTGCACCTCGACGCCCTCACCGTCAGCGGCCGCACCTGGGGCGAAGAGCTGGAAGCGGCCGGCCCGCCGTTCAAGCAGGAGTTGGTGCGCCCGCTGAGTAATCCGATTTACAAGGTCGGCGGAGTCGCCGTTCTGAGCGGCAATCTCGCGCCGGGCGGGGCGCTCATCAAGCAATCTGCCGCCTCGGCCAACCTGATGGAGCACGAAGGCCGCGCCGTGGTCTTCGAGAACGCTCAGGACATGGCCAATCGCATCGACGATCCCAACCTGGACGTGAATCCCGATGACATTCTGGTGCTGAAGAACATCGGCCCGATTGGCGCGCCCGGCATGCCCGAGGCCGGCTATCTTCCCATTCCCAAGAAACTGGCCAAGCAGGGCGTGAAAGACATGGTCCGCATCTCCGACGGACGCATGAGCGGCACCGCCTTCGGCACGGTGGTTCTGCACGTGATTCCGGAAGCAGCGATCGGCGGGCCGTTGGCTCTGGTGCGCTCGGGCGACCGCATTCGGCTCAGCGTGGCGCAGCGCTCGATTTCGCTGCTGGTCAGCGACGCCGAGCTGAAGCAGCGCGCGGCGGCGTGGGTGAAGCCTCCGATAAGAGACCTGGACCAGAGAGGCTACCGCAAACTTTTCCTGGAATCGGTGACGCAGGCCAACGAAGGATGCGACTTCACCTTCTGCCGCGCCGGCGAGATCAAGGAAACCGTGCCCAAACCACGGGCGTAGAAGGTGTCGCGGTAAAGCGAGTTAAACTGGAAACGGAAAGGTATTCTTGGGTGCCCCACCCTTTCGCGAAGCGAAGGGTTGCCTCCTTCAAATCCCTTGAGCCACGAGGAACCGCAGAGATACACTTTCACAGCGGGTACCCCACCCTCACGGCCTTCTGTTGGCCGTTAGGGTGGGTTCAAAATCTTCATTTACAAGGCGCACTTTCGGGGCTACGTTTTCGGTATGCCTCTGCGCCTGAAACGATATCACCAATCAGAGCTTAGTGTCCCCATCGGGGATGGTTGAAACCCCTCGCCTTCAGGCGAAGCAAGTTTTGGTGTAACGTGGTCACGTGCGACATTACCGGCTGGGCGCGCACACGAAGACTGATCTTAAAGTGCACCTCGTGTGGTGCCCAAAATATCGCAAAGCGGTACTAACCGGCGAGGTGGCAGTTCGTGTGCGCGACCTGCTGCGGCAAATTGCCGCAGAACACGAGCTGGAGATCGTGTCCGGGAAGGTCGCACGTGACCACGTGCACATGTTTGTGTCGTATCGACCCAACCAGCCGGTGAGCCAGATAATGCAATGGCTGAAGGGAATCAGCTCGCGGGTGCTGCTGCAGGAATTTCCCCATCTGCGCAAGAAATTCTGGGGGAGACATTTCTGGGCCAGGGGATACCTGGCCGTCAGTCACCGACGAGATGATTCGCGAATACATTGATGAACAAGAAGGCGAGCAGGTCATTGATGATAGTCGATTTCCAATCGACAACCCTTAAACCCCTCGGCTTCAAGCCGAGGGTCGTTTAGTTCCGTTGTTCATATGTTCGATATGGTGGAAGAGAGCGACAGCAGTAGGCGTTGGGGCGGGTATGATCGCTGGAATAGTATGTGTGGTATACATTACGGTCGCTAAATTCCGTTTGTTCGGAATAAATAGCGGTTTACTTGCTCTCGGGGTAAATGCGATTGTGACAATGGCTGTCAGCTATGCAACAAAGGTTGACTTAGTTGCTCAAGAGAGAGTGGAATACTTCCAGTCTTATTATGACACAAATCACTATGAAGCTAAGGCGCAGTAACCGTGACCTACTACGAAGCGCAAGGAGGAATTAAAGAGGAAGCTCAAGCCGCAGCAACTAAGTCTGGCACGGAAAGCATTGATTTAAGCCGGTTGCCTTTTTATTCTGAGGCAATGCTCCAAGGATTAATACCCTGGGTAGAATGTGAGAGCCCAACGTATAATGCTTCGGCTGTCAATCGTGTCATGGATATTGTTGGTCACGACTTTATGCTAGCTGGTGGACGTGTTGAACGTATTTCTGGTCGCCAAGGATTCGGTGATTGTCTACGTATCAGTTTTCCCCATCCGAAAGCCGGGCAGCCCGGGATTCTCATCTTGGGTCACCTGGATACTATCCACCCAGTCGGGACGCTGGCACGTTTTCCTTTGCGAAGAGAAGGTCCGAACTGCTGGGGACCTGGGATCATGGACATGAAGGCAGGTATATTTCTGACCCTGGAAGCTATTCGCCAACTGAGCCGCACATCTATTCCGACGCCGCTACCAGTGGCCGTGCTTCTCACCAGTTATGAAGAGGTTGGCAGCCCAAGCACGCGAGACCTGATTGAGGCCGAGGCGCGCGCCACATGTATGTACTTGTTCCGGAGCGAGCCCAAAGTGGCGGTGCCGCCGTAACCGCGCGATACGCAATTGTAAGATTTCACCTTAAAGTCTTGGGTCTTTCAAATCATGCGGGCCACAATACATTGCTTTCCAAAGGCCGTTCTGCAATTAGTTCTCTTGGCGTGCGAGTGTACGGCAATATGTTCGGTACGGAAGCCATGCGCGCTGTGTTCAATGACCGCGCTTACATCACCGCATGCATCGATGCTGAGACTGCCCTGGCGCGTGCTCAGGCTATTGTCGGACTGATTCCATTTGAAGCGGCCCAGCAGATGACCGAGCAATATTGCTATGAAAAACTTAATGTCGGCCAGCTACGGGCCGAAACCGAGATTGTTGGCTATCCGATCCTGCCATTGGTCAAGCAGCTAAGTGCGATGTGCGGTGAGGCCGGTCGATATGTGCATTGGGGCGCAACCACGCAAGACATCATGGATACCGCCACGATGATCCAGTGCAAACGGGCAGTTGCATTGATCGAGCAGCAGCTGACCGAGACCCGCCGCGTGCTTAAACGCCTTGCCGTTGAACACGCCGACACGGCTACGGCAGGCCGCACTCACTTGCAGCATGCACTGCAAATAACTTTTGGCTTCCGCTGTGCGGTATGGTTGTCGCCGCTCAACCGTCACGCTGAGCGGATGGAACAACTGAAAAGCCGCGCTCTGATGGTCGAGTTTGGCGGTGCTGCTGGCACACTAGCTTCGCTGGGATCAGGTGTGCAAGGGTTGGCGGTACGGGCTGAATTCGCCCGCCAATTGGGGTTGAGCAACCCGCAGATCACTTGGCATGTAACACGTGACGGGCTGGTGGAAATCGTCACTACGTTGGCAGCAATCGGCGGTTCGCTCGGCAAGATCGCATTCGATGTAATGATGATGTGTGTGTCCGAATTTGGGGAGCTGGCCGAACCATTCATGCCAGGGCGGGGTGCCAGCTCGACCATGCCGCAGAAGCGCAACCCGATCTCCAGCGAGTTGATGTTTGCCGCCGCCAAGTTGCTACGCGAGCGCGCTGCGCTGATGCTAGATGCCCTAATACAGGATTTCGAGCGGGCGACCGGTTCCTGGCATCTGGAGTGGAGTGCGCTGCCAGAGAGCTTCTTGTTGGCGGCCAGTTCGCTGTCCCAAGCGCGCTTCATGCTGGATGGGCTGACCGTCGATAAGGCACGGATGTGCCGCAATCTGGATCTCACCGGTGGGCTAATCGTGGCCGAAGCGGTGATGATGGGACTTGCTCCTGTGATTGGCCGGCAACACGCGCATGATGTTGTGTACGACGCGTGCAAGACCGCAATCGAGAATGGTGAGACCCTGCTGACCGTCCTGTCCCGTAACGAGGGCATCGTCAAGCAATTGGGCTTGGACAGACTTAAGCAGTTGACCAACCCAGCCAACTATCTGGGTGCGGCAGCTGCGATGGCACATCACGTCGCAGAGAATACCAAGGTCGACTGATTAGTTTGCCATTCTTGCTGCTATAACCACATTATTTCACAAAGTTGAAGGTGCGAGGCCGGAGCACCAAACCCCCGACGTGAATACGACGAAACGGTCCTTTTTCATGAGGCGGGAACCAGTTGTCGGTGGTTGTCGAGATGCCACTGGGCAGGGGCCCTCCGCCATTCCCAGGCCAGCCCGATACAGCTTAATCATGGCAGCCGACCGGGCCGTACCAATCAGGCTGGTAAAGACGGAGGTTAGGACAAGGGCGATTGAGAGCAAACCACGAACTCCAAACTTGCTATACCAAAATCCCGCCGGTATTTGCGTGATCGCATAGCCGACAAAAAACATGCTGGCCAATGATCCAGCCTGCAAGTTGCTTAATTTAAACTCACTTTGGATCAGCGGCAGCACTACGCCGATGTTGGCGCGATCAGCATAGACCAAAGTATAGAAGACGGCCAGGATAGCCATAACTACCCAGCGGTATCTGGTTACCTTAGTAGTCGACTGGTTGTAGGTTGTCTCTTTCACGTACATACTCTTGATCTCCTGCATGCTGTCCTCACTTTCAAACAGCATCGCTGGAAGCCGACGCGATGGTATCCTGCTGCTCTAGCAGAAAAGGTGCGCCAGAGCGCTGGGCAATGCCGCGGAGGTTTTCAAGGACAACTTCAGGAATCGGCACGCCTTCGCGCAATCGTCGCTCGCTAGCCTGCAATTCCGGATCGCCAGCCACCAGCACCGGCAAGCAAGGATCTATCGCCGGCTGGCTGTGCAGGAAATTGATCATGTCGTCAACTTCATCCTCAAAGCCTCCCTCCGGCCGGAATGCTTTGGGATCGATCGCCATGAAGAAATGCCCGATGTTATCGGGGCCGTTCTGCTTTCCGCGGCTTTGAGCCAGCCCGTGAAACGTTCCCCCGCCCAGGGTGGCGCCGAGCAGTTGAACCATCATTGCCAGGCCGTATCCTTTGTGGCTGCTCATCTCCGGCGTGCCGCCGATGGGAGTAAGCCCGCCTTGCTTTCGCTGGGACATGTACTGCCTGGCCAACGCCGCGTCGATGACCGGCTGCCCGTTTTCGTCCAGCACCCAGCCCGGCGGCAGCGGTTTATTCTTCATGGCGTACATCTTGACCTTGTTGCCGGCGACAGTGCTGGTGGACATATCCAGTAGAAAAGGAGGGTTGCGGCGCGCGGGAGCAGAAAAGGACAGTGGGTTGGTACCAAACACCCGGGTCGCAGCACGGGTGGGAACAACAGAAACCGCGCGCGAATTGCTGGCGACCAATCCTATTAGAGCGGATTCATAGTTGCTGTACCCCGTAGCCGCAGTGGCGGAACCAAGCGACAGCGTTCTCGTGAGTGATCAACGAGATGGCTTCCCCGGCGGCCTGTTCCAGCACTTCCAACGCTC
>JBEKQR010000294.1:0-6000 GCA_049519515.1 Candidatus Korobacteraceae bacterium | reverse complement strand
GCACACATCAGGCGCATGGTCCGCGCCGTATGGAGACGTATTTCATGTCCAGTTTTCTTGAGCTCGAAGCCGCCGAAGGCGCCGTGAAAAACCAGAAGCTGCTCGAATGGGTGGAAGAAGTTGCGCGGCTGTGCGAACCGGAGCATATCTACTGGTGCGACGGCTCCGAGGCCGAGTATCAGGAAATGGTGCGGCTGATGGTTCATGCCGGGGTGGCCATTCCGCTGGACGCGGAAAAGCGGCCCAACAGCATCTACGTTCGTTCCACGCCTGCCGACGTGGCGCGGGTCGAAGACCGCACTTTCATCTGCTCTCGCCGCAAGGAAGATGCCGGTCCGACCAACAACTGGAAAGACCCGGCCGAGATGAAGCAGAAGCTGCTCAAGCTGTTCGCGGGCGCGATGGCGGGCAGAACGATGTTCGTGGTTCCCTACTGCATGGGCCCGCTGGACTCGCCGCTGGCCGGCTTCGGCGTGGAATTGACCGACTCTCCCTACGTGGTGGCCAGCATGCACCTCATGGCGCGCGTAGGCAACAAGGCGCTGGAAGCTCTCGGCACGGGCGAATTCGTGAAGGGATTGCATTCGGTGGGCGCGCCGCTGGAGGCGAACGCTGCGGACACGGCGTGGCCCAGCAATGCCGACGAAAAATGGATATGCCACTTCCCGGAGACGCGTGAGATCTGGTCGTTTGGCTCCGGCTATGGCGGCAATGCCCTGCTGGGCAAGAAGTGTCACGCCCTGCGCATCGCCTCGGTGCAGGCGCGGGACGAAGGCTGGATGGCCGAGCACATGCTGATCATGAAGCTCACCAATCCCCGAGGCGTGGCCAAGTACATAGCCGCCGCGTTTCCTTCGGCCTGCGGCAAGACCAACCTGGCAATGCTGATCCCTACCCTTCCCGGCTGGAAGGTGGAGGCCATTGGCGACGATATCTGCTGGATGCGCTTCGGCGCCGACGGCCGGCTCTACGCCATCAATCCGGAGGCCGGCTTCTTCGGCGTGGCCCCGGGCACAAGCATGAAGTCCAACCCCAACGCCATAGGCACGTTTGCCCGCAACTCGATTTTCACCAACTGCGCCATTACCCCGGAAGGCGACATCTGGTGGGAAGGCATGACGGAGGAGAAACCGCGCTTCCTTATCGATTGGCTCCGCCGTCCGTGGACGCCGCGCAGCGGCCGCAAGGCGGCGCATCCCAACGCCCGCTTCACCGCTCCCGCCAGTCAGTGCCCGGTGATCGCGCCGGAGTGGGAGGACCCCAAGGGCGTGCCCGTGGACGCCATTCTGTTCGGCGGACGCCGCGCCAGCATTGTGCCGCTGGTGTGCGAGGCCTTCGATTGGCAGCACGGAACCTTTCTGGGAGCCACCGTCAGCAGTGAAACCACGGCGGCCAGCACCGGGGCGGTCGGGCAAGTGCGCCGCGATCCCATGGCCATGCTGCCCTTCTGCGGTTACAACATGGGCGACTACTTCGCCCACTGGCTGCGGATCGGAGAACGTCCGGGAGCCAAGCTGCCGAAGATTTTCTACGTTAACTGGTTCCGCCAGGACGAGCACGGCAAGTTCCTGTGGCCGGGCTATGGCGAGAACTCCCGCGCGCTGAAGTGGATCTTTGAGCGGACAGACGGGAGGGCCAAGGCCGAGGAGACCCCGCTTGGATTCATCCCCCGCGCCGAAGCCCTGGACCTCAAGGGTCTGCAGATCTCGCGCAAGCACATTGACGATCTGCTCTATACCGATCTGGATGGCTGGCTGGATGAGGTCCCGCGAATCAGAGAGTACTTCACCAAGTTCGGCGAGCGCATGCCCGAGGCCATGTGGCGCCAGCTCGAAGAGTTAACGCAGCGCCTGGAGCGGGCAAAAGAAAAAGCTGCGTAGTAGGGAAAAACGTAGCGTGATTGCGAATAGTGCCGCTGTCCCCGGCGCGTTGCCGCGAAGTCCCGAAATAAATCGAAGACCCGCCGGCGAGGGCGCCGGCGCTACACCTCCGTGGATGGTGTACCCCACCGGGGTACACCAACTCGGGAGCGCCCTACCCGCCGATTTGGCTTTCCAGGTAAGTGAAGTCCTTGGGATCCCAGTACGGGCTCTTCTTGTAGTCGGGCCGCGCCTGCTTCTGGTCCGTCGGTTTCGAGTTGCCGTCCTGGCGGATCGCCGGCGCGCCGACCATCGGATGGAGACCTTCGCCGCTGAAGCTTTCGGCGGCTCCGCTCATTGCCGGAGATGCCATGCTCTGGGAACGAGTGTGGTCCTGGTTGTCGAGAGTTTGCGTTTGCGCGTTGGCCAAGAGTGAGCCTGCGAGCAATGCCGCCGCAAGCACGGTGCTGGTTGTGAGTTTCATATTCCCTCCACATTTTGAACGAGCGCCTTGGATTTTTCCTGACCTTGTCACCGCTTCAGGCTGGGCACTTCGTTCGCCCTTTCACTGGTATTAACCGCAGGGAGGGGGTTTTATTCCAAAGGAAGGTTGGCTATTAGGAGCTCGATCAAGTTTCGAGTTTCAAGTTTCAAGAATTAAAACTCGAAACTGGAAACTCGAAACTGTTTTATTTGTCGTAGTGCAGCAGGGCGAGCACATCGTAGTCTGTGAGTTTTTCCCGGCCTTTCAGGAAATCAAGCTCGACGACGAAACCCAGCCCGCAGATTTTACCGCCGAGAGATTTGGCCAGTTCGGCCGTGGCCACGGCGGTGCCGCCGGTGGCCAGCAGATCGTCCACGATAATGATGCGCTGGCCGGGCCGGATGGCGTCCTTGTGCATCTCCAGCGTATCCTGCCCGTACTCCAGGGCGTAGGTCCAGCGCACCGTCTCCGCCGGAAGCTTCTTCGGCTTGCGCACCGGCACGAATCCGGCGTTGAGGCGATAGGCCAGCGCCGGCCCGAAGATAAAGCCGCGCGCTTCGATGCCGAGGACAAGGTCGATGTCTTTTTCCAGGTAGTAGGCGGTAAGGGCATCGATTAGCTGGGCGAAGCCTAGCCGGTCCTTGAGCAGCGTGGTGATGTCGTAGAAGAGGATTCCCGGTTTTGGAAAATCAGGAACTTCGCGGATGAGCTTCTTGAGGGGTTCGCATTCGATGGCGAGTCGCGTTTGTGGCATTGGCTACCAGGCTCCTTCGATTCGGAAAGTGTGCAGGTCCTTCAGGGGCGCCGCGTCCTCTACGGCGATGTCATCGATGCGGGCGGCGCGCGGTCCCTGCTTCAGTTTGTCGTACAATGCGCCGAGCTGTTCGCGCGTGCCGGAGGCCAGCACCTCCACGCTTCCGTCGCTGCGGTTGCGCACCCATCCTGAGAGGCCGAGAGCGCGGGCCTCGCGCTCGACAAACCAGCGAAAGCCGACGCCCTGAACGCGCCCGCTGACAACGTACCGGCGTGTTTCCAACAAGCTTCCCATAGCCCTGTTTGAAGACAGGCTCAACTTGGAGTTGTACCACAGGTTTGCCCCACCCCAGCAAGCGCAAATCTTGCCGGAGACCCCGGAATGTGCAGCGGCGTCCGATCCACCGCCACAAGCGCCCCCGATACGAGCGCGCTGCTGAACCGCCCCACCCGGTCCTGTTTTGCATTTCCGCACAGGACTTTCCCGCCTGAGCGGCAAGTGCCACAAAACTCGCTGTTTACCGACGGCAAAACGGCTCTGTTCGGTTTGACCTTTTTGCGAGCCGTTGCTATAGTCAGTAGAGTCTTTCGGCGTGCGGTCCGCGCCGGGAGGTCCGGCCGCTGGATTGTTCCAAGACGCCCCGTGCGGGCCAATCTTTCCAACAGACTCAAGCCAGCAGTCCGAAATTTGTCTCTCCAGCCTTGGCTTCCAAGCAAAGGCGTGGCTGATGCGCACAGATGGCTTTTGACGACACCCGCAACGATTCACCGGACGAGCCCGTTCCAGGCAGCGGCTCGCAGCCAGCACAACAGTCCCAACCGCAGAGCACCCCAGACCTGAATCTCAACTCCACAGTGTCCGAGCGTCCCGACGCGGGGCCAACCCGGAACGAAAAAGAAACAATGACGGAAGACTTCGCAACCGCACTCGAAAGCTTTGAGCAAGAACAAAACGAGCTGGCCGCCAACGAGGACCGCGTCCTCAAGGGAACGGTGATCAGCATCAACCCCAACCACCTTGTCGTGGACATCGGACTTAAGTCCGAAGGCGTCGTGCCTCTGGCCGAAGTGCAGGACCACGAGGGCAATGTCAAGTTCCAGCCCGGTGAAGAACTCGACGTGATGATCGAAAAAGGTCACACCGAAGAGGGCTACATAAACCTTTCCCACCAGAAGGCGCAGCGTCTCCACGCCTGGGACGAGATAGAAAAGGCTTACAACGAAAAGTCTTCCATCAAGGTTCGCGTCATTGACCGCATCAAGGGCGGGCTCACGGTCGACGTGATGGGCGCCCGGGCCTTCCTGCCGGGATCGCAGGTCGACACCCGGCCCATTCGCAATCTGGATTCCCTCAAGGGGCACGACATCGAAGTCCGCGTGATCAAGGTCAACAAGAAGCGCGGCAACATCGTGGTCAGCCGCAAGCAACTGCTGGAAGAGGAAATCGCCAGCAAGCGCGAGAAGACCATGGAACAGCTCGCCGAAGGAGCGGTGCTCACCGGCACGGTGAAGAACCTGACCGACTACGGCGCTTTCGTCGACCTGGGCGGCATTGACGGCCTGCTGCATATCACGGACATGTCCTGGGGGCGCCTCACCCACCCGCACGACCTGGTCCAGGTGGGCGACCAGATCCAGGTGAAGGTGCTCAAGTTCGACAAGGACAAGCAGCGCGTCTCTCTCGGCTTCAAGCAGCTTACGCCGGACCCGTGGCTGGACGCCGCCGAGCGTTATCCGGTGGGGGCGCGCGTGCAGGGCCGGGTCATCAGCGTCACCGACTACGGCGCCTTCGTCGAGTTGGAGCAGGGAATCGAAGGCCTGGTGCACGTCAGCGAGATGACCTGGTCGAAGCGGATGAAGCATCCCTCGAAGATCGTCAGCGTGGGCGATCATGTCGAGGCCGCGGTGCTCAACGTCAATCCGCAGGAACGGCGCATCTCTCTCGGCCTCAAGCAGCTCGAGTCCAATCCCTGGGAGTCTCTGCACGAGAAATACCCGGTGGGCTCGATTGTCGAAGGCAAGGTCCGCAACCTGACCGATTTCGGCGCTTTCATCGAGATCGAGGACGGCATCGACGGGCTGGTGCACCTGAGCAATCTGAGCTGGACCAAGCGCATCAAGCATCCATCGGAAGTGCTGAAGAAGGGCGACCGGGTACGGGCGGCGGTGCTGGCCATCGAACCCGACCAGCGCCGGCTTTCGCTCGGCGTCAAGCAGCTGCAGCCCGACGTGTGGGAGTCGTTCTTCGACCAGCATCGCGTAGGCGACGTGATCCACGGCAAGGTCCTGCGCCTGGCCAGCTTCGGCGCGTTTGTGGAAGTTGCCGATGGAGTCGAAGGCCTGTGCCACAACTCGGAGGCCGCTGACGAGCATGGCGGCCCGCTCAAGCTCGAGCCCAGCCAGGAATACGACTTTAAGATCATCAAGATGAACGCCGACGAGAAGAAGGTGGGACTGAGCATTCGCGCCGTCGGCGAGGAAGCTACGCGGGCGGACGTGGAGGCTTACAAGCATCCGCAGTCGGCACCCGGCACTTCCACCATCGGCGAGCTGCTCGATTGGAAACGCCACCAGGAATAGCCGGTATTCCACTGCATGAATAAGGGCCGCCATCAGGCGGCCCTTAATATTTTTCTGGCTCTGCCGGAGGATTTTTAATTAGACGCCGTCTTGTTATCGGCCATCTTTGCCATGGGGTGAGTGGCATCGAGGTCAAGATTCAACTCCAGCACGTTGACGCGTGGCTCGCCCAGGAAGCCGAACTGCCGGCCCAGCGTACGCCTGGCGACAAGCTGGCGAACGGCATCTTCTGTCATGCCGCGCTGCTTCGCCACACGCGGCACCTGGAACTCGGCGCCGGCCGGGCTGATGTCCGGGTCCAGTCCCGAGGCGGAGGTCGTCAGC
>JBEKQR010000293.1:0-6045 GCA_049519515.1 Candidatus Korobacteraceae bacterium | reverse complement strand
TGAACATTTCCGCGGCCGCGCCAATGATCGCCAAGGAATTTCACTTCAGCAAAATCACCATGGGCGTGATCTTCAGCGCCTTTGTCTGGGCCTACGCATTGTTTCAGGTTCCGGGCGGGTGGCTGGGCGATCGTTTCGGCCCGCACAAGGTGCTGGGCACCATTGTCGCCTATTGGTCGATTATGACCATGGCGACAGCCAGATGCATCGGTGTTGCTTCGTTCTGTGTGATTCGTTTCCTGTTCGGAATTGGCGAAGCTGGAGCCTTTCCGACCGCCACGCGGGCCATGCAGCTTTGGTTCCCGCGCGAGGAACGCGGGTTCGTGCAAGGCATCACTCATAGCGCCAGCCGCTTCGGGGCGGCCATTGCGCCTCCGATCTCGGTAGGCCTCATGCTCGCCTATGGATGGCGCTCGATCTTCATCATCTTCGGTTTGGCCGGCATGGTCTGGTCCGTGCTGTGGTTTATCAGCTATCGCAACATGCCGGAGGCGCACAAATGGGTCAGCCAGGCCGAGCTGGCCTACATTCGCGGAACGGATGAAAACGGCAAGATCAAGGAGCTTAAACTCCAGAAAAAGCCAACCGTCCCCTGGGGCGTTCTGCTCAAGTCGCCCAACATGTGGGCGATCATGTGCCAGTACTTCACCTATGTCTATTGCCTGTGGATATTCCTGAGCTGGCTGCCTTCGTACCTGGTCGATTACCGGCATTTCACCCTGATCAAAATGGGTTATTTCGCCTCCCTGCCGCTGTTCGCCGGCGTTATCGGCGACACCGTGGGCGGCTGGGCAACCGACTACCTCATGGTGAAGACCGGCAAGACGAACTTCTCCCGCCGGGTAGTGGCGATCACCGGCCAGTTGGGTTGCGTGGCGTTCATCGTGCCTGCGGCGCTGACCAGCAGCCCCTACACCGCCATCTACTGCCTGACCGCGTCGATGTTCTTCCTGGAATGCATCATCGGCCCCTCCTGGGCGGTTCCCATGGACGTGGGCGGCGAATACTCCGGGACCGTATCCGGAATGATGAACATGGCTGGCAACATCGGCGGCGCGCTTTCACCGACCGTCTTCGGCATCCTGGTCCAGTTTGGCTCCTGGGTCGCTCCGTTTATCGTCGCTGCCGCGCTGCTCATCTTCGGGGCGCTGGTCTGGGCCTTCTGGCTTAAGCCAGACGTCTCCGTCATCGAGAAAGGCATGATCGCCGGAAGACCCAGCGTCGCCAGCGTGAAGTGAGTAGCAGGGATTAGGGAATAGGGGTTAGGGAATAGCAATAGAAACTATTCCACATCCTTTGAAGGGGGATGGCTTTACCGGAGTCCCAGGCGCGCCCTCTTTGGGCGCGATGGGGTGGAAGGTATGCCGTCCAGCGCCAACAAAAATGCGGCCTTTATTGAGGCCTGCATTAATAATGTCCGATGTTACCGTTCCAGGGCGACCGGCGCGCCGTAGGCGCAATGTTCGTTAGCCCCGCACTTCGGTGCGGGGAAGATGGAGTAGTTTGATTCGAGTCCCGTAGGGACGCTGCAAAATGGCTTAGGGCATTATTTATGCAGGTCTCAAATAGCCGCTGAGGGATCAGCCTTCGGCGGCTAAACAGGCTGCGGAAAAACCCAAGCGAGCGGTTGTTTTGAAGGGGCGCGTATTCAGCCACGCCGCGGCACGCCTGAAGGCGTGCCCCTTCAAAGATCCTGGTTAAGACAACTCTGGTATCGCCTTAATATTCACATCCTGCGATCTAGGAGAACCCCATGAAGCATCGCGCCGGCCGTCACTTCCTGCAAATTCCGGGGCCAACCAATGTTCCGGACCGCGTCCTGCGCGCCATTGAGCGCCCGACCATCGACCACCGCGGCCCGGAGTTCGCCAAGCTGGGCAAGGAAGTTCTGGAAGGATGCCGCGCCATCTTCCAATGCTCCGGACCGGTCGTGATCTTTCCCTCTTCCGGCACGGGAGCCTGGGAAGCCGCCATCGTCAACACGCTTTCGCCCGGCGATCGCGTGCTGATGTACGAGACCGGGCAGTTTGCCGTGCTCTGGCAGCAGATGGCCAAGCGGCTCGGGCTTCAGGTCGAATTTGTGCCCACCGACTGGCGTCACGGCGTCGACCCGGCCGACGTGGAGAAGCGTCTCGGCGAAGACCGCTCCCACTCTTTCAAAGCTGTGATGGTCGTCCACAACGAAACCTCGACCGGGGTGGCCAGCCGCGTGGCGGAGATTCGCCAAGCCATCGACAAGGCCAATCATCCCGCGCTGTTCATGGTGGATACGATCTCCTCGCTGGCCTCGATCGACTATCGCCACGATGCCTGGGGAGTCGACGTGACCGTCTCCTGCTCGCAAAAGGGGCTGATGCTGCCTCCCGGCCTGGGCTTCAATGCCGTCTCCGATAAGGCGCTGGCCGCCAGCAAATCCAACCGCATGCCTCGCTCCTATTGGGGTTGGGAGGAGATGCTCAAGCCGAACGTCAGCGGCTTTTTTCCTTACACGCCCTCCACCAACCTGCTTTACGGCTTGCGCGAGGCCATCGCGATGCTGTTGGACGAGGGATTGGATAACGTCTTCGCCCGCCATGACCGCCACGCCGCCGCCACGCGGGTTGCGGTCAAGACCTGGGGGCTGGAAGTGCTCGCCCTCGATCCGCGCGAGTATTCCAGCTCGGTGACGGCGGTGCTGATGCCGGCCGGCTATGACGCCGATGTCTTTCGCCAGGTGGCGCTGGACAAGTTCGACATCTCTCTCGGCACCGGACTGGGCAAGGTGAAAGGCAAGGTCTTCCGCATCGGCCACCTGGGCGACTTCAACGATCTCATGCTGGTGGGATCGCTTGCGGGAGTGGAAATGGGACTGCGCGCCGCCGCCGTGCCGCATCGCGACGGTGGCGTGCAGGCGGCCATGGATGTGCTGAGCAAGGCCGCCGCTTCGGTCGAAGAGCCGGTAGCCTCGGGCGCCGGCACGCGCTAGAAGAGCCGTGGCAAGGAAGAAAAAACGAAGATTCAGCGCCGTCAAGGCGGTGAAGTCCGCCGCCCGGCAGCACCTGGGAATGCCTGCTCCGACCAGGGTGGTTCCCGACGCCAAAACCAAGGCCGCGCGCCGCGCAAAGAAACACAAACCCTCACGTGACGAGCTCGTGTCGGAACAAGACAAGTGAGGCTTCGGCTTCACAGGGGTCATTGCCCCACATCCTGAGCAGCCAAACTTTTTAGAGGCGTCATCTCGAGTGAGCGGGCGGAGTTGCCCGCGAGTCGAGAGACCTGCATTCACGCTGGCAAAGATATCCAACTGCAGGTTCCTCGACTCCCTCCGCCCAACGACCGGGCTCCGGTCGACGGAATGACGGCCCGTTAGGTTACAGCTACTGTGGAATTGCTGTAGTTCGAGCAAAGTAGAACACAGCAGCTAAACAGGCTACGGTATCGCGGAACCAGAGCCAAGCCCTCGCGCCGGTCTCGGCCCGGGAACCGAGAGCGTGATTGGCACCGGGGCGTGATAGCCGCGGCCCACCCGCATGCGATGGGTAATGCTGACCGGCGCGCTGACGGCAATCGTCAGGCCGAGCAGGGCATGGGCGATGGCCAGCGGCCAGATATTGCGGTAGCGGGCGAAGGCGGCGCAGAACACCAGGCCGCCCAGCACGGTGAGCGCCGTCAGGAACGGATTTGGAAGGTGGGCAAAGGCAAATGCCAGGGCCGAGAGCAAAATCGCCGGCCGCGTGCCTGCCAGCCGTTCCAGGTTGAGGAACAAAAACGAATTGAGGATGAACTCCTGCTCCAGCGCCCACAGCGGATAACCCAAAGCCTGCCAGAGATGAACCGGGCGGTGGACGAACTCAGGCTCTGAATGCATGGCCAGCAGTACCGCTGCCAGCATGGCGGCGATCAGCGCCAGCCAGCTCGACTGACGAAAGCCGCGCAACCCCAGTCCCAGCTCCCTCCACGAGCGGCGCTGCAGCAGCGTGCAGCCTATGATCCAGCACATGGCGGCGATGATGAATCCGTGCTGCGCCGCGCCCGCGGTCCAGAGGCCTCCCTCAATCAGCAGATAGGCCCCCAGGGCGGCCAGCACGGAAAAGGGCTTGCCGGCGCAAAACGAAGTCAAAGCTACGGGTTCAGGCCTGGGTTCCGGCAAACTGCCTGGTTCGATTCCCGGGGACAGAGCGCTGGGGTCCCCAAAAAACGCCGTTGTTGCATTTGTTGGGGGTGGGGACCCCCTACTCGTTTCCACATGCGCACTCATGAGTACTTCCGATGCAATTTTAAAGCAGGGTTACTGCCTGGGACGCCGGCCAAAGACCCGTCCTGATCGCAAGTTTCGAGTCAGGGCAGTTCGTCACAAAAGTCGCCTGCCCGAAACTGTGTGGGTGGTCCACATTTGCGTGGCCCACATTTGCGTAGCCGCAGGCGGAGCTAATGTGGGTCTGGTGCTGTTAAGCAAATGGCATGCCACATTTCCCGCGCGGATTTGTCATACTGGAATAGAGAGGCCTGCGCGGGATGTAGCGCCGGCCTCCAGACCGGGGTCCCCAGCAAGCCTGTTTTGGCTTGCCGGGGTGGAAGACAGGCTGTCCGGGAGGCGTCCACGCCTGCCCGCCAGCCAAGATGCGATCGAGACGTTCGCACCTGCGGTCGGCCCCGCTGAGCGGGGCCAGCGCTACACTTTAATAAGTTCTTTGTTTTGTCATTTTTGCGAAAAACACACCGGGGGAGGGTGTCCGGGGTTGGCGGCACCGGGCGTCCCGGCAAGGAGATGCAGATTGAGAAATATCGGCCCCATCGGCGATCAAGCGGATCAAAAGAAGAAGGAGACTGCGCCTTCCGCTTCGTCGGCGAAGTCTCCGGCAAACGCCGCAGGCGCCTTTGCTGGGATGAAGGCGGAGCCCCAGGCAAGCGCCGTCTCCGCCACTGCTGCGGTGGAGCCCTTCCGCATACGGCGCTTCTCCCCGAGTTCTTCCCAAAGTCGCTCCCAGCGAGCTGCCAGCAGCGCGCCGGAGACCCCGCCGGAATCGCGTTCGAAGCGCTGGAAGTGGGCGTTCCCGCTGGGCATCGGCCTGGCCGGACTCGCTTCGGCGGCGGCGGTTCTGCTGCGCGGCTGCTGGCACCGCAACATGAGCTGGCCGGTTCGCGTTCCGGACGAGCACGGCGAGTTCTCTTACCAGTCGTGCAACGACTGCGGCATCATGCGCCTGTTTGACGAGCGCGTATTCCGCGGCTACGGGCCGTACGGATACGACCTGCACGCCCTCATCGCCCACGAGCGTCTGCTGCGCCGCCAGCGCATGCACAAGGCCGCGCAGCGGCAGAGCGCTGGCCAGAAAACGCCGGCGCCCAAGCCTCCGGAAGCGCCCGGCGGAGCGGCTCTATAGTGGACGTATCTGTTCGCCGTGCCGAAGGCGGGCGCGGTTGTACAATGAGGTGCTCCGGTTCCTGGCGCGGTTGGCCTTTGCGCGGATCACGGGGCGCGAGTGCCGGGGCCCCCGGTAAACACCGGGTGGCGTTTGCCGGGTTGGAAAGCACATGATTCGCTTGCTAATTCACTGGATCACCAGCGCGCTGCTGCTGCTGGTGGTTTCGCGCGTAGTTCCCGGATTTTTCGTGCGCGGCTTTTTCCCGGCGCTGTGGGCGGCGCTGGTGATGGGACTGGTGAACGCCACCCTCGGCTGGGTGCTCAAGATTCTCACCTTCCCGCTCACCATCCTGACCTTCGGCCTGTTTCTGATCGTCATCAACGCCCTCATGCTGCTGTTCACTTCCTGGCTGGTGCCGGGATTCAGCGTGCGCGGCTTCTGGCCGGCGTTCTGGGGAGCGCTGCTGCTCTCCCTGCTGCAGTTGCTGGTGCGCTGGCTGACGCCGCACCGGATGTGAGAAAAGGGATTAGAGCTTGTTGCAAAAACATTCCCGGGGAATAAGGCGTGTTCCCTCAGGAGCTAAAGCCCGCATTTTTGTTGGCTCTGGACGGCGTGGCTCAAGGCACCCCAGCAAGTCAAATGCGGACTTGCTGGGGACCCCGCGAAGCCACGCCCTTTCAAAGCACTATTTTTGAAACAA
>JBEKQR010000292.1:0-6053 GCA_049519515.1 Candidatus Korobacteraceae bacterium | reverse complement strand
GCGGAACACCGGCGTTTGCCGGCCCCGGTAATGGCTTCATCTCCGCACGTATTTTGTCCAAGCCCCAGAGGAGCGAGAGCATTGAGTCCGCATTCGGAGCCTGGCCTTCCTCGGGCAACTCCGTTACCAGGTGAAGGCCAGTACGGGCGCGTGTGCAAGCCACGTACAGCAGACGCTTCAATTCCTCCCTGGCGCGATCGGACGCCAGCCGGCGCAGGTACTTCTTGAGACTGTTGTCGTCGTTCCGCGTCCAGGCCGCCTCGATCGGCGCCAACAACAGATGCGTCTCCCCGGCGCTTACGAACTCGCGCCAATAGAGCAGTTGTTCCTCGCCGCGATGCGGTGGACGCGCCAAGCCGGGCACGATCACCGTGTCCCACTGCAGCCCCTTGGCTGTATGGATGGTCATGACCTCGACCGTGCCAGCGGTTTGCGTCTGTGCCGGGGTGGGCGGCGCATACAACTCTTCGAGCTTGCGCTGGAACTCCACGGGGTCAGCCAGCTCGTCTCCGCGCTCGCATTGTTGCAGCAGATCGAGGAAGGCCGCCGCCTCGCGCAGATCGCGCTCCTGGTCTGCCGATGCCGCCAGCCCGCCGAACGCCAGCCAGGCGCGCTCGACGATCTGGCGCAGGCCGCTCCGCCCGCGCCAGCTCATGGCCTCCGCCAGCACCGCCAGCAGCCGGTCGCAGCGTTGCCGCGCCTCGGTGGTCAAGCGCTCGCGCCGCAGTTGCAGCAGCTCGGGAATCGGGGTGCGCTCGTCTTCGCGGCAGAGCTCCAGCAGATCTGCCAGCGTCAGCCCGCAGACGGGCGAGCGCAGCAGCGCCAGCCAGGCAATGCGATTGGCAGGGTGCGTAATGGCCAGCGCCAGGGAATGCAGGTCGCGAACAATCTGCCGCTCGCCGAGCGGCTCGATGTCGACGGCGCGAAACGGGATGCGTGACGCCTGCAACGCCCGTACGACCTCAGGCAAATGGGTTCTGGCGCGAACCAGAATGGCGATGCGCTCCGCGGGGCGATAGCGGAGAACACGCTCGGCGATCCCGGCCACGCAGGCGGCTTCCGCGGCCCGGTCACCGGCTTCCACGCCATGCAGATGCACTCCGTCCAGCTCGCTGGCAGTGGAAGAAGCAGTGCCGGCGGGTGGCCCACTCAAGCCTCTTTTGCTTGGGTGGGGCAGTTTGGTGGCAACGGCAGCGCCGGCGGAATCCAACGGCGCCGGCGCGGCCTGTGCCGGCGTGTAATTCACGGCGCCGGTGACCTGGTTGGACTCGCGCAGCAGCCGCTTGAAAACGCGGTTGTACCAGCCCACCAGGGCGGCGCTGGAACGGAAGTTCACCACCAATTCTCGCGCCGCCAGCGGAGGCAGCGAGGCGCGCCCCTGGCGGGCATCCTCGAAGAGCGTGACCTCGGCTTTGCGAAAGCCGTAGATCGACTGCATGGGGTCGCCCACCAGAAACAGCGTGTTGCCGTCCGCCGTGGCGGACTCGCGGCCCGCCTGTGTTGGCCGGGCCCACTCCGCGCCGGGGTCCCCAGCAGGCGCCGACTCTGCGTCTGCCGGGGTGGAGGTGAGACGGCTCAGCAGCTCCACCTGCGCCACCGACGTGTCCTGAAACTCGTCCATCAGAATGTGCTGGATGCGGCAGCCGAGCGAGAGCGCCACCGGCGACGGTTCGGCCGGATTGAGAGCCTGCTGCGCTGCTTGGGCGATCTCTATGAAGTCGCATGCACCCTGTTCGGCGAAGATTACCTTCAACTGCGCCACGGCCAGCGGCAGCGCCACAAAAAGAGCGCACACGCACTCCCACTGCTGATCGGTATAGACGACGGGCGGCAAGCACTCGACCCGGCTAAGCGCCGCCAGCAGCGCTTCCGCTTGCGCCCCGGCACGCACGGACGCCAGCAGCTCCTGCCACGCTTGCTTCCATGGCATGGCTTCCGGACCAGGCGGGAAACCCTCGTTCACCGTCAGGCGCGCCCTGAATCCGTTGCTCCTGGTCAAGAAAAACTCTTTGATCCCGAGCCACATTGCGATCTGCTCAGGCTCATCGCTGGGGAAGTCCTGGATAGAAGCCAGCGACGCTACCCGGCTGTCGCAGGCGGACCCCCGCAGATTGCTGGCAGCGTAACGGGCCAGACGAAGGAACTCGGCCTTCTGGGCAGGGCTGAACGACGCCACAACCGTGCTGCGAATCTCCGCCAACTCCGAGCAGACGGCGCGCGCCAGGCCGGATTCGAGTCGCTGCCGGAATTCGGCCGACTTGTTTACCGTGCCGCCGCGGCCGATCAGCGGCATCCACTGGTCGCGCCGTTTCAGCATATCGACCAGCAGCGCCTGCGCGCGCTTCAGGTTGTTGTCCAGGTGGAGCAGCAGGGTTTCGAAAGCCGACGCAATTTCCGGCCGCGAATCAGCCAGCATGCGCAAGGTCTGTTCAGCGGCCTGGCGGTAGAGCGGCTCAACCTCTTCGCTGATGCTTGCGCCGGGCAGGAATCGCGCCAGCAGAGGCATTTCTCTGACCACCGACTCGCAGAAGGAATCAACCGTGCGCACCTGCAACCGCGCCGGACTTTCCAGAATGCCCCATCCCCGCTGGCGGTCGCGCTCGAGCGCGGCAGCGGCCAGGCTGGCGGTCAACTGCGAATTCGGATCGAGCTCCGGCGCGGAGATGACAAGCGCCGTCTTTGCGGTTACCGGGGTGGGCGCGGCCTGCTCCAAGGCCGTCAGGATGCGATTACGCATTTCGTTGGCGGCCTTGCGGGTGAAGGTGATGGAGAGGATCGCCTCCGGCTCGGCAATATCGGCGTGCGCCAGCAGGTTGAGGAAGCGCTGGATGAGCAACTCCGTCTTGCCGGAGCCCGCCGGCGCTTGCACGATGAACGAGCGGCGATGATCGATTACGGCCCGCCGCACGGCGGCGTCGGCCGGCTCCGGCTCCATTATTGGCGCGGCGCTACTGGGAGGCATCGTCCTCGTCCTCCAGCGGTTCCGTTGGGAAATCGATCTCCGCCATGCGGCATACGGCTTGCAAGTGGCAGTAGGTATCGTCGCAGGTGGAAGCACGCCTGGGAGCGATGCGCGCATCACCGTTCATGAAATCCCGGGCGAGCGATTCCAGTTCCGGCCGCCAGCTTGCGAGAGACTCCCGCAAGCCCTCGCCGCGCGCTGCTTTTTTCCTTCCCAGAATCTCAGGCCGCTCGCCCAAGCCCGTCATGCGGCAGTCCCCGCGGTTTACCAGCGCAAACGCAACTGCGGCGATGGCGGGCGCCGGGTTGGGCGAGTGCTGTTCAGCCCCGCCAGACGCAAGGGCGACCGCGTACGAGGGCAATTGCGGCTGCACTGGCCGAGGCGTCCGCCATTGGCTCGGCCCCAACGCCTGCTGGCCGGTCTTGTAATCGATGATCACCAGCGAACCGTCGCGCAGCCGGTCCAGGCGGTCGAGGCGGCCGCGCAGCGGCAGTCCCGCCAGCTCAAGTTGTATGTCGCGCTGATGGGCGATGACCTCAAAGTCCTCGCGGCTGCGCTCGAACTGGAGCCACTCCCGCAGCAGCGCGCAGAGACGCTCGCGCTCCAGGGCGAAGTAGCGCGCCTCCCATTGATCGCCAAGTTGCAGCTTGCACTCGCGCAGAGCTTCGTCCACTGCCGCGCCAATGATCTCCTGCAGGCGGGCGTCGCCGCAGTTTTCCAGCGTAAACCGGTCGCCCAACTGCTCCCAGGCGCGTTGCAAAGCGAGCTCGACCAGTTTGCCGCGCTCGGTAGCCGCCAGCCCTTCCTCGCGCGGCTGCCGTTCCGAGGCCAGCAGGCGCAACTCGACGAAGGCGCGGAAGGGACAATTCGATTGGCGCTCCAGGATGCGGACGCTGTGCGAGCGCAACTCATCTGCCGCGACCATGGGGGCGCGATCGTCGGACACGGCTTCCAAGGCGACGGCTGGAAACAGCTCCGCCAGGCCCTTGGCCGGTGACACAATCCGCGTTGCGTCTGCATCGGAGGTTACCCCCAAGCAACGAATGAGGGGCGAAGCCCGCAGTTCGCGGTCTTCCTCGGCCGCAGGCCAACTCACAACCACCTCCGGCGCGCTGGCCAGCAGGCGCCCGGTTACCGCACGGGCGAAGGCCAACTCCGCCGCGGCGGAATGATGCGGCAGGTTGTACTCGCGTTGCAGCGCAATGGGAATCAGCGGATTAGGCGCATGCCGGCGAGGCCAGTCGCTGTCGCTCCAGCCGGCGATCCAAAGTGCGTCGAAGGCGCTGCCGCCGGCCTCCAGTTCGCCCATCACCTGGACTGGGGCGCTCTGGTTCTCCGGTTTGAAAATCTTGGCCGACGCGGCTTCCAGCAGACGCTCGATTACCTGCGGCAGGTTCATGGCCGGTTCTACCAGTTCCAGGCTGCCGACTTCGGAGAGCAGATCCTCCCAGGCTTCGCGGGCCTGGTGCTCCTCGCTGCTCAGGCTGATCCCGCCGCCCTCGCCGGGCCAGCCGGCGGCGGAAAGCGCCTTCGCGAGCTCATCCAGCCATAGGCCCGGCCGCAGTGGTCGCGCCCGCTCCGGGGTCCCCAGCATGCGCTGAGGTTGCGCGTGCTGGGGTGGGCGCTTGGCCAACTCGCCAGCGGGCCGCAGTTGCCGGATCAGTTCTGTAGCGGCTGGGGTTTGTATTTTGCGGGCCGCCTGCATTATCGCCTCGAGGGTGACGCTGGGCCTGAGCGTTTCGGCCAGCGATTGGTCGAGCAATGCGCGCGCGTACACCTGCTGCCCCAGCGCGCCAAAGTAGGGCGAGCGAAGCCAGCCGGAAAATTCCGCCAGCGATAACGGCCCCGGCAGCAGCCGCAGGAAGGTAAGGGCGCTATGGACGATCGGGTAATCCGCGAGAGGACGTCCCAGCGAGATATCGAAGGCAGGCTGGGAGATGTCACGAACGCTGAAGAATTGTTCCGGATGGAGGACGGCGGAGAAGGCCTGCTCCACCTGCCCTCGGATTTCGGAAAGCCCGGCAACGACCACCCCGGCTTGTATCCCGGGATCGCGTTCCAGGTGAGCGCGCGCCCACGTCGCCGCGTTGCGCAACTCGGCGGCGCGGTCAGCCAGCTTGATGACCCGGACCGGTTGCGTGTGCAAGCCCTCGGCTGTCTCCGAACCGGGCTCGGCCGTCACCACGGTTAGAGCCACGCTTTGCGATTCGAGGGCCGACATCAGCCGGCGCTGCTGCGGCGTGAAGCTATCGAAACCCACGAACGCCATTCGCTTCGGCAACCACTCTTTCAGCGCGGAAAGCCGTGGCAGCAGCAAATCGATTTCCATCGCCGCGTCCGCCCAGCCCTTGGCGGCGAGGTGATCGCCGTAAGCGGCGGCCCAGGAGAGAAACGATGCTGCCTCGACCGGGCCGAAAAACTGCGCGAAGCGGAGAGGAATGTCATAGGCGTGCACGAGTTCCCATGCCTGCACGGCGAGCTGGGCCAGCCGTTTGCTTCCAGATGCGGCGGATGGCGGTCCCCCTTCGATAATCTGGCTCCAGAGCGCCTGTTGCTGCGCCGGCCCAAGCAAGGTGCGATTCATCGCGCCGCAAACCTGTGCCGTGCGCCAAAGTTCGTCGAGCCAGGCATTGAGGGGCAGCAGCGAAGGCGTCAGCCAGGTTCCGTTCCCACCCGCGCGGCCACGGTCGCACTGGCGCAGCAGGTAGCGAGAGGCGCGGGTGTTCGCCGTCACCACGGTCGCGCCGTCGAAGGCCGCTGCAACCGCCTGCTGAAGCTGAATGCGATAGGGTTCCGCCATCAGGTGCCGGCCCGCGGGCCGATGGGCTGAACTTACCATCAGCTTACCCGCGGCACAATAAGCACTTTGGCCGGGAACCAAATCGGGTTCCGCGGTGCCGTGGTAAAACCACAGAGGTCACAGAGTTACACAGAGAAAAATCGCAAATCTAAAATCTGAAATTCTACGGAACTCCCGGCAGCAGGGCAATATCGGATGCGGTGGCGCTGCCGCCCATGTAATCCGTCATGCCCAGCAGGTGGATGATCGTGTGCAGGACATCCTGGAAATGATAGGTGTTGCTGGTGGTAG
>JBEKQR010000291.1:0-8509 GCA_049519515.1 Candidatus Korobacteraceae bacterium | reverse complement strand
CCGTTCTAACGACGGGGGGAAACATCCTAGCGCAGGGCATAGGGATACCAGCGAAGTTGGTAAGCGCCAAGGGGCGGTAGCATAAGGACTCTACATCTTGCTGTCATAGCACTGGTTCTGCGCGGTTTTCAGCTTGGCTCCAGTGTGCGCCTGCCACTCTCCGGGGTTCCAAATTGAGACGGCACCCCGGGAGCCTGCGCAGCGCAAGTAGAAGATCAAAGGCGCAACGTCCGCTGTAGTGGGCTATAATTGCTTATTCGGCGAGGGCTTGCTCATACACCGACCGAGTGGAGATTTCCATGGCCGTCACCTACCCCCCCGCAAACATGGTGAAGAAAAAGCGTAAGACTCCGGGTAACCAGAGCGCGCCTCTGCGCCCGGCAACAACTCATAAAGTGAGTTCCAGGCCGGTCGAGGTTCAGGCGGCTCCAAATGGGGCCTCCGCCTTCGACCCTGGCCTTTTGTTGGCAAGACTTGGCGCCGGAAAAAGCCGCCAGGAGTACAAAGATGGTGAAGCCGTCTTTTCGCAAGGGGATCCGGCGGATGCGGTGTTCTACATCCAGAGCGGCAAAGTAAAGCTTGCGGTTGTATCCAAGCGCGGCAAGGAGGCCGTCATTGCCATCCTCCCGGAAGGCAGCTTCTTTGGCGAGGGTTGTCTGGCGGGCCAACCGCTTCGCATGTCCACCGCCGGCGCAGTCCAGCGGAGCACCATCATTCGGGTGGAGAAGCCGGTCATGGTAGGCTTGCTTCATAAGGACCCGGAATTTGCCGAGCGCTTCGCCGCCTACCTGCTTTCCCGAAACATCCGCATGGAAGCCGACCTGGTAGATCATCTCTTCAACTCCAGCGAAAAACGTCTGGCTCGGCTTCTCCTGCTGCTGGCCAACTTTGGCCAGGAATCCAAGCCGCTGCCGGTGGTAGCGAAAATGAGCCAGGAAACGCTTGCCGAGATGATCGGCACTACGCGTTCGCGCGTCAGCTTTTTCATGAACCGGTTCAGGGACCTGGGCTTTATTGACTATAACGGCGGCGGCATGCACGTCCACAGTTCGCTCGTCAGTGTTGTGCTTCATGACTAGCAGCCGGTGTTGGCCCGCGCCCGTGTTCTAAGCTTTGGGATCAGGACTCTGCCGGCTGCTCCCTTTCGCACCTCGTCGAGACCTTTTCCCAATAGCGCTGAACGCAGCATTGCTTGCTGCTGCTGTTGACCGCTCCTCGGAAACCATCTTCTTTGACGCCCGGACCGTCTCGGCTTCTTTGGCGTTTGCCCATCCGATTCGCGGCCGTCTTTCACCTGTATATGCCATGACCTGAGTGTCTCCCTTCAACCGGTTCTTAATTGCACGCCTGAGCCAGGCAATGCTCTTGCGCACGAGCGGTTTCGCCGTGCGGAGTTGATCGGAGCACCGATAAGCTGCTCACTTGGCTGGCGCCCGTAATCTCGTAGTCCTTGTAGTCGATGGTCAATTCGGCGTGGCCTCCCAGCCGAATGGCGCTGACGCTGTGGTTGCGTGTAGGAAGCCAGAAATCGCTTACTTTCATGTATTCCTGTTCGACTTCGCTATGCTTGGTCCAAAACGAAGGATTCTTCGCGGGCTCTGCCTGCAATCGCACTACGGCAAAGTCTTCTGCATCCACCCAGATTCGGCCGCGATAGAGAAATTTGTCTTTCGTACGGGGCTCCACCTTAAGCTCGTATTCCGCACCTGAGGGCCCGCTTTCGTATCCGATCAGAGTGAAACGATAGTTGTCGGTGGTAAGAGCGGAGCGCCGCTGCATCTCCGTGTCCAGTGCTTCCTTTTCCGCTTCCAACAGCTTATTGAATACCTTGTCGATGATCAGTTTGGACCCGGTCGCCGATTGAATGGCGAATTCTTTCGTCCCGGGCGCCAGATACTTCACCTTCACAACCATTTCCGCGCTACGATCGCCCAGAAATCCGCTGTATTCAGCCCGATAGATCCTGGTCCCCTGATATGCGTGAAGCGCCTGGACACGGCTACGATTCATCTGGACAAGGTTGTGTACCACCTGCTCAGCGGTGAGCGGGGCGCGGTCAGCAGCGGGCGCGGCATCTGGCTGCTGGGCGCTTGCAGGTTGCCGTAGTCCAATGCAGAACAGGAGCGGCAGGACCAACAAAACAGAAGAGAACGACATACCGCATCTAACGGATAAACTTCCTCGAATGTGTGTTTCGCGCAGCTTCATGGCGCACCCTCATCTACGTGCGCGATGCCTTATGGGAGCTATGGCTAACCCGTACTTTGGTTTCAGTACTTCCAGAGAGACGATGAACAGGATCAGGGTGGCTCCGTTCGCGACCAGGGCTATGTTGAAAGAAACCGCGAACGGCAGGATCGAACTGAACACGCCAGCTACTGCGAGAAGTATCGGAATCCAGAGACCCAGACGGCAAGCAGCAGCACTACGAGTGTCCCATGCATTGAAGGCCTCACTTCCGGGCGCTCTCGCCAGCGGCGTTGGTCGCTTTGTGCGGAAGCGCTGTCAACTCCAGTATTGAGGGTTAGTCCTCGGAATGCTGGTCAAAATTGACCAGGAAGGACAGGCGTTCTCTGGAATTCCTGCGGAATCGTAAGCCTCGAAGAGCCCCCCTTCGGGCCACCATCACAAATTGCTACCTAAACAAGCGATGATTGTTTCGGCGACCAGTTTTGTTTCATTGGGACCTCTAACTTGGATAGCGACAACCCCAGCTTCAATAGCCGGATAGTCATTTCCTCCGGCGAACAAGGCATCACCTATGAAAACCATCTCTTTCAACGAAATGCCCAGGAGGTCTCGTAGTTTTCTGATCCCGTAGGCCTTGTCAATGCCATGTTTTGTGACATCAATGGATGTCGTGCCACCCATTCGGACGGAAAACTCGGGAATAAAAGTTTCAAGGATCGTTTTAATCCTCTTCCGCTTGGCAAAATCAGGGTCCCATTTTTCCTTTTCTCCTAGAGGAGCCCGCTGGCCCAATGCGGAAAACGTTATCTGGCTGCCGCGGTCCTCAATTACCTCTCCCCAGACCCTTTCGACTTTGAACCCCGCTACTCCGACCGCCTTTTTTAGAGAACTGACGATATTCTCTTTTTCCTCCGCGGTGAAATCTTCGGAATAGATCTTTTCCCATTCCCCCGCGTATTGAAAGAACTTAGTTCCACATGTTGGAAGCAGGGAAAGATTCACCAGGCGTTGGTCTTGGGGAAGATTGGAGAGTAGTTGTTTTTCAAACTGTGGCCAACCGCCTCCGGAAATTACGGCCACTTTGACTATACCGAGAAGGTCATGCAGCCGTGCCGCCATTACGGCATCGACTGGTGACTTACTCTCGGCAAGTGTACCGTCCAGATCAAAAACAATCAGCTTTTTCAGCACTCTCGATCTCCCGTGGTCTCTGGCAGCAAGGTCCGCGTTATTATGCCCTCGGTTCCATCCATTTCCAGTTACGAATCTCCGGCAGGTCCTCACCGTATTTGTCGATGTATTGCTTGTGCTCTATCAGCTTGTCCTTTAGCTGCTGCTTCAGGTAGACACCCTTCTCGCCGGTCTGCGGCAGGCGGTCGATGGTGTCCATCACCAGGTGAAAACGGTCCAGATCGTTCAGCACCGTCATGTCGAAGGGCGTGGTGATAGTGCCCTCTTCCTTGTAACCGCGGACATGGATGTTGTCGTGGTTGGTACGGCGGTAGGTCAGCCGGTGGATCAGCCACGGGTAGGCATGGAAGGCGAAGATGACCGGCTTGTTCTTGGTGAATAGCTCGTCGAAATCCGTATCGCTCAACCCATGCGGGTGCTCGGTTTGCGGTTGCAGCCTCATGAGGTCGACGACATTGACCACCCGGATCTTTAGCTCGGGCAGATGCTCGCGCATGATGGAAACGGCGGCGAGCGTCTCCAGCGTGGGCACGTCGCCGCAGCAGGCCATGACCACATCGGGCGCAACGCCCTGGTCGTTGCTGGCCCACTGCCAGATGCTGATGCCCTCGGTGCAGTGCTTGACGGCGGCATCCATCGTCAGCCACTGCGGCGCCGGGTGTTTGCCCGCGATCACGACGTTGACGTAATGGCGGCTGCGCAGGCAGTGGTCCATTACCGACAGCAGGCAGTTTGCATCCGGCGGAAGGTAAACCCGCACGACCTCGGCCTTCTTGTCCACGACGTGGTCGATGAAACCGGGATCCTGGTGGGTGAAGCCGTTGTGATCCTGGCGCCAGACATGCGAGGCCAGCAGGTAGTTTAATGAGGCGATCTTCCGCCGCCACGGCAGTTGCGAGGTGACCTTCAGCCACTTGGCATGCTGGTTGAACATCGAATCGACGATGTGGATAAAGGCCTCGTAGCAGTTGAAAAGTCCATGCCGCCCGGTGAGCAGGTAGCCCTCGAGCCAGCCTTCGCATTGGTGCTCGCTGAGTATTTCCACCACCCGTCCGGTGGGCGCGAGGAATTCGTCGTTGGGCACGGTCGCGGCGTCCCATTGGCGGTTGGTTACCTCGAAGAGGGCTTCCAGGCCGTTGGAGAGCGTCTCGTCAGGACCAAAGATCCGGAAATTCCGCTGCTCAGTGTTCAGCTTCGCCACATCGCGCAGAAAGCGCCCGAGCACATGCGTGTCGCCGATGCCAGGCACCCCCGGCGAGGGCACTTCGACCGCGTAGTCGCGGAAATCCGGCATCCGCAGGTCGCGGAGAAGAATACCGCCGTTGGAGTGGGGGTTGGCGCCCATGCGCCGTTCGCCCTTGGGCGCTAGTTCGGCCAGTTCCGGTTTCAGGCGGCCCTGCTCATCGAAAAGTTCCTCCGGACGGTAGCTCCGCAGCCAGTCTTCCAACAGCTTGAGGTGTTCCGGATGGGTAGCCGGGTCGGAGAGCGGCACTTGGTGTGCACGGAAGGTGCCTTCCACCTGCAGGCCGTCGACAATCTTTGGCCCCGTCCAGCCCTTGGGTGAATTGAGCACGATCATCGGCCAGCGTGGACGCGCAAGGTTGCCGCGCGTGCGGGCATCTTGCTGGATATTCTTGATCTGCTCCACCGCCGTATCGAGCGTCGCAGCCATGGCCTCGTGCATCAGCTCGGGCTCGTGACCCTCGACGAAGTAGGGCGTCCACCCGTAGCCGCGTAGCAACTGTTCCAATTCCTCGCGGGTAATGCGGGCGAGCAGGGTCGGATTGGAAATCTTGTAGCCGTTGAGATGCAGAATCGGCAACACTGCGCCGTCCGTGGCCGGATTGAGAAACTTGTTGGAATGCCACGCCGTGGCCAGCGGTCCGGTCTCCGCCTCGCCATCGCCGACGACGCAGGCGACGACCAGATTGGGATTGTCGAATACCGCCCCGAACGAATGGCTGAGTGAGTAGCCCAACTCGCCGCCTTCGTGGATCGAGCCCGGGCACTCCGGCGATGCGTGGCTGGGAATTCCGCCGGGAAATGAAAACTGAACGAAGAGCTTGCGCAGCCCGGCCTCATCCTGGCTGATGTTGGGATATATCTCGCTGTAAGTGCCCTCGAGGTAAGTGTTGCCCACGACGGCCGGGCCGCCGTGCCCGGGGCCGGAGACGTAAATCATGTCGAGATCGTATTTCTTGATTACCCGGTTCAGGTGCACGTAAATGAAGTTCTGCCCGGGGGTCGTGCCCCAGTGTCCGAGCAGCATGTGCTTCACATCCGCGAGCGCCAGCGGGCGATTCAGCAGCGGATTGTCGTAGAGATAAATCTGCCCGACCGACAGATAGTTGGCGGCACGCCAGTAAGCATCCATCTGGTGCAGCAGTTCCGGAGAAAGAGTCTTTGTCTTCATGGTTCAGTTCTTCATTTTCTCAGCCAAGCCCGAGAACTCGGCAAACCGTCTTGGCTATCATGCATTCTTCGTCTGTGCGAATGACGCGGACCGTAACCCGGCTGGCTGGCGCGGAAATCACGGCCTCATTCGCCGCGTTTCGTTTTTCTTCGAGTGCGATTCCAAGGAATTCCAGCCCATCGCAAATCCTAGCGCGGACCACTGGCGCATTCTCTCCGATGCCGCCAGCGAACACCAGCGTGTCCAGTCCGCCTAACGCCGCAGCAAATGCGCCGATCCATTTCTTGACCTGGTAGCAAAACAGCGCGACCGCTTCCGCTGCCCGCACGTCCTCGGTTTCACGGTCGAGCAAGTCGCGCATGTCGGAACTGGTCTCGGATATGCCGAGCAGTCCAGACTGGAAGTTGACCATCTCGTTGAATCGCTTTACATCGAGGCCCTCGGTGCGCGCCAGATACCAAAGCAGTCCGGGATCGAGATCGCCTGAGCGCGTGCTCATCGGCACCCCGGCTGTCGGGGTGAAACTCATGCTGGTGTCCACGGATTTGCCGCCCCGCACCGCCGCCAGGCTGGCGCCATTGCCGAGGTGGGCGAGGATGACCCGGCCTTGTGCCGCTTCCGGTCCGGCCAGGCGGGCCAGTTCTCCCATGAGAAACGCATACGACAACCCGTGAAACCCGTACCGCCGCACCCCCTGCGCTTCGTAGCGGCGCGGGATCGGCAACAGGCGGGCCACGCGCGGCAGGTCATGATGGAACGCCGTGTCGAAACACGCCACTTGGGGCAGGTCGGGAAATCGGCGATGAAACGCCTCGGTCAACAGGATCTCCTCGGGCAGATGCTCAGGATCGAATGGACTGAGCCGGCGCAGCTCCTCGACCATTTCCGTGGTGATTCGTTGCGGTTCGCTGTACTTCGGCCCGCCATGCACTACGCGATGCCCCACCGCAGTCAATCGATCACGCCCGCCGCGCTCTTCGATCCAATCCATCAGAGCGCCCACCGCTACCGTGTGATCCGGCGCTGTCACTGGCCGCGAAAAATTGTCCGCCTGGCTTACGCCTTTCACCCGCAAAGTGGCCTCTGGCAGTCCAATCCGCTCAATCCCGCCCTCCAGAACCCGTCGGGGTGGGTCCCCGGCCTCGAACACTGCAAACTTGATGCTTGACGAGCCGCCATTGATCGTCAGGATGCGCGGGCTAGCTGGTTTCATCATTTTCCAATCCAAGCGAAATCAATTTCGCGCACGTGGACGCCCAAGCGCGAGCCCAGCATTATTTGGGGTTGATGCACAAGTCTATGAACGCATCCTCGCCGGTCCACTACGCGTTGGCACTTTTCCCAGAACCGCCTATAGTAGCAGCATGGAGTAGCAGCGTAGCTACCGCGTTACGCGCCACAAGTTGCTGCCCTACTATGTCCTTGAGGTTTTTCAGGCAGGTATCACAGTAAAGTTATTGAGGGACAACGATTTCCCCCAGTGATGATGACAAAAGCTAGAGCTTTCCTTTGGTGATGGCTGGAAGGGGATCTGTAAGAGCTTGTCGGTGACGGTCACCGGAAGTAGCTTCGAAGACGCCAAAAAGAACATGGCCGCTGAGTTACAAGGGCATATCGAAAGAATCATGCGTGCGCATTCTAAGAGCGTACGGCGAGTTGCCTGAGCGAGGCGCGCGACCTCCTGGGCTGCTTTCAGCGACCACCAGACGTGATTTCCGTTGTAGCGGCCGCGGAAGCGCATACCGTCAAGCCGGCCCGCGCATATTTCAAGCTCCGGTCCGCTTCCGTAATGATCCACAGTTTGGTGCCGTTACTGAGGGGGATAACAGACGCCAGCGGTGCTCTAAGTTAAGCTATCTTTCCCGAACATTCGGCATGGGCGCCATGAATTGTCAGCTGTGATGATGTTCCAATTCAAACAATTTAGAAAGGGTTAATCGCGTCATTTTACGAGCGAGCCGTATCATCGGTACTCCGTCAGGCCTTCTGCGTTGATCCGGCGCTCCACGGCTCCGGCTCCCCCTACCGCCGCAGCACGACCGCAGCACTTAAGATCGTGGGTTGGCGCCGACGCCAGGCGTGAAGATTGGTTATCGACAAAGACAGTCCTCAATGGCCATAGGTGGTGAGTCCGCCCTGCAAATGCGACTGCAGAAAATAGATGTCTTTATCGGCCGCGCGAACGATTTCGGTGAACACGTCCGCAGTAGCATCATCTCCCAAAGAGGCACACTGCTTAATCGCCTCGCGCGCTGCGTTCGCTACAGCAGAAAGATGATCCAGCAGGGCACGAACGTGATCCATGCCATGCATCACGTTCAAATCATATTCGTTGATGCTGGAGTTGGCTGCAACCTGCCGAGCGGTGCCATTCGCCCGGCCGCCAAGAGCAGTGACACGCTCGGCAATCAAATCAACCGCGTCCTCCACGTGCTCTGCTATGGAATCGAACAGCAGATGCAATTGATAGAAATCTTCACCTTTAACGTTCCAGTGGGCAAATTTCGCCTGCGTCTGCAGGTCAATCCCGTCCGCGAGACGGGCATTCAGGAGATCAATCACTACGCGACGGTTGTTTTCCGGAATACTGACTTTGCTCTCGAATAGTCTCTCATCGCTTTTAGCTCCGGGATGCTTCAACACCCGGTTGCTTTTAAGGCTTGGCATTGCTTGTCCTCCGTGCAAAGATTCGATGATTTTGCGCCGCTCCGTGAA
>JBEKQR010000290.1:0-6131 GCA_049519515.1 Candidatus Korobacteraceae bacterium | reverse complement strand
GGCGCGTCTGGATCACATCAGGGGCCTGCAGGCCCCCAACGCGGCAGTCAAGGCCAAGGGCGCTCGTGCCTGAAAGCACAAAGCGACCTCGGCCTGAGGTCTAAACTGGCCGGATGGCCGAGGCATGAGAGTGCTCCACCTTCGCGCCGCGTCCTTGGGCGCTACGGTGGATAAAATATGGTGGATAAAAATAGTGGGCCTGTTCGCAGGCCCACTATTTTGTTCCGCGAAACCAGTACCGCATCCAGACCACGCTTCTATGGAAGAGTGAGGCAGCGGCCAGCGCGCCGTTCGTTTCACGTTTCCAATCACCAAATGGCAGACACTAGCTAGAGCTGATTAGGAATTAGTGTGACCGTCCGTTTTGTATCAGGGCACGACTTTAGTCGTGCCGCAGTGCCTGCGAAAGGAATCGGGCTTTAGCCTCTGCGGCAGCACTGTAAACCCAGGGGCTGAAGCCCGGAATCAATAGGACCCGGTTACGGCACGGCTCAAGGCACCCCAGCAAACCAAATACGGGTTTGCTGGGGACCCCGCGAAGCCATGCCCTGATACAAGGCGCCGCGGTTACGGACACACCATTTCCTAATCAGGTTAGCCTTACTGGAAAACCCGCCGGCGAGGTCGCCGGCGCTACTAAATCCGCAGCTTTGTCTTACTGCTTGATTGCCTGCTCGTGCTGGCTGGCGATCTGCCCGGCCGGGCCTTTGGGATCTTCCTTGGCAATTTCCTGATACAGCTTTTTAGCTTCCGCCGGCTGCTTGGCCTCGTAGAGGCTCGCCAGCGCCAACTGGGCCGAGGTCTTCGGCACGCTCAGGGTAGGGTGATCGATGAGCTCTTTGTAGAGGGCCTGCGCGTCAGAGTCCTTGTTCTCGGAGCGATAGACGGAGGCCAGGGCCAGCTTGGCGAGGGAAGAGACCTCCGCATCGCGCGACTTGTCGACGTCCTTAAGTTGATCCTCCGCCACTTTGTAGTTGCCCAGATCGGCCTCGCACAAGGCGGCAAAGTAGTGGGCCAACTGCCCGGAGCGGGTAGAGCCGTATTCGTTGGAGATACGGTAGAAATCCTTCTTGGCGGCCATCGAGCGCTCGGCCACGGTGTTGAAGTTCACCACCTGCTTGTCCGCGACAGGCTGGCCGACCGGCGCATTGTAGGTGACCAGGGCCTTGCCAAGTTCCTCGGAGGCGACCGCGTTGTGGTGCTCGCGGTACCAGAAGGATCCTCCCCCCGCGGCTGCCACCACGGCCACGACGATCAGGCCGATGGTAATCAGGGAACGGTGAGCGACCGTCCAATGGATGGCTTCCTCGGCGGTTTCGGCAAACTTATCCTGCTTCAGCTCGTGTCGGGTATAACGGGCCATTGCTCCTCGAAATCCGGCGTGCGCCCTGGGCAAAATTTCGGCGCATGCGATGGGTACGGGCCGGAAACTTTAAGTTTAGCAGCCCCCGCTTTGTCTTCGCAAACGAGAGGACAAAGAGGAGAGATAAGGAGCTGCTCGCTTCCTGCCGCGACGCAATTGAGTACAGCTACCTTCTGGCTGACGCGCAGACCGGCACAACGGCCGCAGCGGCAGGAGTTGGAAAATACTGGCGCTGGAAATAGAAGGCCACGTTCACCAGCGCAATCATCACCGGCACCTCGACCAGGGGCCCGATAACGGCGGCGAATGCGGCTCCGGAGCTTATCCCGAAAACAGAAACCGCGACCGCGATAGCCAGCTCAAAGTTGTTCGAAGCGGCGGTGAATGCCAGCGTCGTTGTCTTGGAGTAGTCCGCCCCCAATTTTCTCCCCATATAGAAGGAGACCAGGAACATCAGAACAAAGTAGATCAGCAGGGGCACGGCGATCCGTAAGACATCAAGCGGTAAGCGGACGATGTACTCCCCCTTCAGCGAAAACATCACCACGATTGTGAATAGCAGGGCAACCAGCGTCAGCGGACTTACCCGAGGCACGAAATTCCGTTCGTACCACTCGCGGTTTTTTACGCGAACCAGCACCGTGCGGGTTATGAATCCGGCAACAAAGGGAACTCCCAGGTAGATGAAAACGCTCTTGGCGATGTCGGCGATGGAAACATCGACGACCGCTCCCCGCAGCCCCAGCTTGGCCGGCAGAACCGTGATGAATACCCAGGCATAGAGCGAATAGAAGAACACCTGAAAGAGAGAATTGAAGGCTACCAGGCCGGCCGCGTATTCTGTGTCGCCTTTGGCCAGTTCGTTCCACACGATGACCATGGCAATGCACCGCGCCAGCCCGATCATGATCAGCCCGGCCATATACTACGGGTAGCCGTGCAGAAATACGACCGCCAGAACAAACATCAGGATCGGCCCTACCACCCAGTTCTGCAGGAGCGACAGACCGAGCACCCGCCGGTTGCGAAAGACTTCGTGCAATTCCTCGTAGCGCACCTTGGTGAAGGGCGGGTACATCATCACAATCAGCCCCACGGCAATGGGAATGGAGGTTGTTCCGACGCTGAAACGGTTCAGAAATGGCACGACTCCCGGAACAAGCCATCCGAGCACGACACCGAACACCATTGCCGAAAAGATCCAGGCGGTGAGATAGCGATCCAGAAAACTGAGACGGCTGCTTGCCTTCATGGGCTAATCCTTGGTCCTGATGGTTGTGTGCCTGAAATATTGCCGGGCGCTTACACGTCCGGCGCGACAGAACTCATTGTCTGGCCGATGTTGTCAATTTCCTTCTTAAGCGCGAGCTTGTCGAGACTCTCAAATGGAAGCGAAAGAAACAGGCTGATTCTCCGCTCGAGCATGAAGAAAGCGTCGCGGAAGGCTTGTTCCACTTCCGCCGGGCTTCCGTGCACCGCCGCTGGATCGGGAACGCCCCAGTGGGCCGTCAAGGGATGCCCCGGCCAGATGGGGCAGACTTCCTTGGCGGCATTGTCGCAAACGGTAAAAACGAAATCGATCTTCGGAGCAATGGCTCCGGAGAATTCATCCCAAGCCTTGCTGCGAAGACCCTGTGCCGGAATATGCGCCATTTCGAGCTGCCGCAGCGCTTCCGGCCGCACCGCCCCCGCGGGATGGCTTCCTGCGCTGTAGCCGGTAAAGTTCGGTTTGCCCTTGAAGTTCAGGATCGCCTCGGCCATGATCGAACGCGCCGAATTGCCCGTGCACAGAAACAAGACGTTGTAATGTCTTTGCATGATGGCTGCCTCCGCTTGTTCTATTTGCAGAACTGAACGATGTCCCGCGGTTTGAGCGCCTTGTTCCGCGTGCAGCACTCGGCGTAAAGGAATTGCAGCAGCTCCTGAAGCGCGTCAGTGTTGGCGGTGTAACGCAGGAAAGTGCTCTCCCGCCGCATCTGCACAAGGCCCTCGCTCTTGAGCTTTTCCAGGTGGTGGGAAAGAGTGGAGTTCGGGATATCCAGTTCCTCCTGGATCTCGCCCACTACGAGACCGTCAGGATGCGCGGACAACAGCAATTGCATGATCCGGAGCCTGGCCTCGGTTCCCATTGCCGAGAACATGTCGGCATACCTGGCCACCTGCTCCGCCTGCTTCTTGGTAAAAACAGTCGCCATATTTCTATAATAATAGAAATACGGTAATACAGTCAAACCCTCAGTCGCCTTTCCGAAGGTAACTCTGGTGGAAGCCCGCGCCTTCAGGCGCGGGAATCAGGGCCAAACGCAATCCGGCTTTAGCCGCTGTGCTCAACCGCAAATTCAGTGTTTTCTGAGGACCTTACGAGGGCTGTTCTGTCCGCGCCCGCTGCCGGTCCTGGATTTCTATATAGACATGGATCAAGGAAACCGCCGCCGGCGTGACTCCGGGGATGCGGCTGGCCTGGCCCAGGGTGCGCGGCAGCACGCGCGTGAGCTTCTCCTTCATCTCGCGCGAGAGGCCGCTGACCGTGCTGTAGTCGAACCACTCGGGGATGTGCTTTTCTTCCGCCTTCTTCAGCCGCTCGATGGCCTTCTCCTGCTGCTGCAGGTAGCCGGCGTACTTGAGTTCGGTCTCAACCGACTTAAGCTCATTGCGCACAGCGGCGGAAAGATGGCCGCCGGAGTCCCCGGCCCGCCCGTCTTTGGCGGGGGCCGCAGCTTCTCCCTCGCGCTCGAAGAATGCCGGATAGAGGCGGCGCAAGCCGGGAGCCAGCTCTTCGATGGAAATCTCCGGACGCCGCAGCAGTTGCGCATAGCTCTGCCCGGTGACGCTGCCCGCCTTTTCCAGAACCGCCGCTGGCACTTCGCCATTTACGCGTTCGCTCTCCAGCAGCTTGCGCAGGCGTTCCATGCGCTTCTGCTTGGCCAGGAACTCCTGCCAGGCCTGGTCGCCAATCAACCCGACGCGGCGGCCATAGCTGGTGAGGCGGCGGTCGGCGTTGTCGATGCGCAGGTGCAGGCGGAACTCGGCGCGCGAGGTGAACATGCGGTAGGGCTCGTTGGTCCCCTTGCTGATGAGATCGTCTATGAGGATCGCCGTGTAGGCCTCGGTGCGGTCCAGGGTCAGCGGCGGCTCGCACCTGGTTTTAAGGGCGGCGTTGATGCCGGCCATTATGCCCTGGCAGGCGGCCTCCTCGTAGCCGCTGGTGCCGTTGATCTGCCCGGCCAGAAAGAGGCGCGCGATCTTCTTGGTTTCGAGCGTGCGCTGCAGCTCGGTGGGGTCGATGGCGTCGTACTCGATGGCGTAGCCGGGGCGCAGCATATCCGCCTTTTCCAGGCCTGGGATCGAGGCGATCATGGCCGCCTGCACATCCACCGGCAAGGACGTGCTCAGGCCGTTGACGTAGGTCTCGTAGGTGTTCAGCCCCTCGGGTTCGAGGTAGAGCTGGTGCGTTTCCTTGTCGGGAAACTTGACGATCTTGTCCTCGATCGACGGGCAATAGCGCGGGCCGATCGAGTGAATCTGGCCGCTGTACATCGGCGAGCGATGCACGTTCTCGCGGATGATGCGGTGCGTCTCCGGGGTGGTGTAGGCGATATAGCATGGCACCTGAGCCTGCGTGATCCGCCGGGTGCGGAAGCTGAACGGAGTGGGGTCGGCATCGCCCGGCTGCTCGGTGAAGCGCGACCAGTCGATAGTGCGGCCGTCCAGGCGCGGAGGCGTGCCGGTCTTCAGGCGGCAGCCGCGCAGTCCCAGGGTCTTGAGGAACTCTCCCAGCAGCACCGAAGGCGGCTCGCCGCTGCGTCCGGCGGGATAGGTCTGCTCGCCGCAGTGAATCAGGCCGTTGAGAAACGTTCCGGTGGTGACGATCACGGCCGCCGCTCCGACCGTGCGGCCATCGCGCAGGCGCAGCCCGCGGCAGACGCGAGTGCGCTCCTGGTTCTCACTGCGTTCGGGATCGGCGGCGGGAAGCTCTTCGACGAGCAGGGCGGCAACCTCGGCCTGCTTGATCTTCAGATTGGGCTGGCTCTCCAGCACCTGGCGCATCTTGAGCCGGTACTGCTGCTTGTCGCACTGCGCGCGCGGCGACCAGACGGCGGGGCCGCGCGAGGTGTTCAGCAGGCGGAACTGTATGCCGACCGCATCGGTGACCTCGCCCATGATGCCGCCCAGGGCATCGACCTCGCGCACCAGGTGGCCCTTGGCGATTCCGCCCACGGCCGGATTGCACGACATCTGCGCTATCAGGTCGAGGTTGAGCGTGAACAGCGCCGTGCGCAGGCCCATGCGCGCGGCGGCCATGGCGGCTTCGCATCCGGCATGACCGGCGCCAACAACAGCAACGTCGTATTGTTCGGTGTATGCCACGTCCAACTAATGATTATTACAAATTAGAGGAACATCGGTTGTGCGCAACGATCTGAATAGGGGGTGCCCCAGGCCGGGGTCCCCGGCAGACGCCGTTGTTGCGTCTGCTGGGGTGGAGGTCCCGCGCCGACGGAAACTCATCTGAGATAAGCGGTACGGCGCGGTTGGGCTGTGTCGCCTGTAGCTACTTGCTCTACAGTTCGGCGCTGACCTGGGAACGCAACAGTCCATTCTTGGGTGCGGCTGGTTTGAACCTACATCTGCTAACTGCGGCAGATGTGGGGCACGTGCTTGCACCTTCGCCCGCCGCTACGCCTCGCGCACCCTCACCACCACCTTGATCGCGTCCTCTATGCGCTCGCGGGCGTACTTCAACGCGGTGGGCAGCTCTTCCAGCTTG
>JBEKQR010000289.1:0-6144 GCA_049519515.1 Candidatus Korobacteraceae bacterium | reverse complement strand
TCTCGGCAAGGCAAAGGGCTGCCCGGTGCCGCCGCAGGGTTTCATAGATTGTTTCCTGGAACCATGAGCGGTCGCGGAACTCAAAGGCGGCCTTCAAGCTGCGCGGCAACATGGCAAGGAAGGAATCGAGCCTCTCTGCGTCGGCCTTAAAAATTGGCGGCAACTGGAAGAGCACCGGACCCAGCCGCCCCGCCGCGGCCATCGGCTGTATGGAGGAGAGGAAGCGCTGCAATGCATCTTCCGCGTTCGTCAGACGGCGCAGGTGAGTGATCGACTGGTGAGCCTTGATGGCAAAGCGGAAACTGGCGGGCGTTTCCTCCAGCCAGTTGGCGATGGTCCGCTCGGAGAGCAGGTGACGAAAGGTGTAGTTCACCTCCACCGCGTTCAGTTGCGTGGCGTAGTGGCGCAAGAACTGCTTCTGGGGCAGCTTGGGAGGAAAAAATTCAGGCTGCCAGGCCTTGTATGCCCAACCAGAGGTGCCAACATAAATTTCTCTCATCGCGCTCCCTCCTACGTTCATCCGCCTATTGCGAGGCGCGGCGCTCGCCGGACCAAAACAAAAGTAAGTTTTGCAGTCTTTGAAGGGGCGCGGCTTTGCGGGGTCCCCAGCAAGTCCGAATTTGACTTGCTGGGGTGCCTTGAGCCGCGCCGAATAGATGCTTAATACGGCTGGCCTTTAGGCCCTGAGGGATCGGTCCCTCAGCGGCTGTAGCCGTGCCCCTTCAAAGATCCTGGCACCCCAAAATTGATAGCAGATGCCCTATCGCGTCCGCCGGGGTGTTCAAGCAGTGTGTCGAGTTCGCTTCCTTACCGCCGGCTTGGCGTTCTCTCCACCAGCTTTGTTTCCAACCGCTCGCGGTTTGTTGCCACTGCCGGCGGAGGCGGCCTTTTTTCGCTCCCGCGACGCCGCGGTTCTGACCAGCGGCGCGGGCGGGCGCGCGTGCGCCGGATCGAGTTCCAGCAGTTGTTCCAGCCGGGGCAACTTTTGCTTCAGCTTCAGCACGGGACTGAACAGGTCCTGGAATTTTTCCGCCCGCGCCAGCACCTGGTCAGAGGTAAAGACCAGCAGCTCGGAATCGCCTTTCTTGAAGCAACGCTCAACCTCTTCCCACTGGAGCGGAGTGGAGACCGTGGGCCGTTCCTTGGCGCGCAAGGAATAGACGCATACGGTGGTTTTGTGGTCGTCGTTCTGGCTCCAATCGACAAAGACCTTGCCCGCGCGCAGGACTCTTTTCATTTCGCTGACCACCAGCTCCGGATGCTGGCCTTCGAGCAGGCGCGCCAGCTCGTGCGCAAAAGGCTTGGTTTCGTCGTAGCTGGCCCCCACCCCGGCAGACGCAGACGCGGCGCGTGCTGGGGGCCCCGGCGCAGTGTTCAAGGGGACATAAACCTGCAGTCCCTTGGAGCCCGACGTCTTGGGAAAACTCTCCATCCCGAGCCGGGCCAGTAGATCGCGGACCCAAAGCGCGACCTGGCAACACTCGACGATCGTGGCCGGAGCGCCGGGATCGAGATCAAAGACCATCATGGTGGGGCGCAGCATGTCCTCGCCTTGGGAGAGCGAGGTGTGCAGCTCGATGCAGGCCAGGTTCGCGCACCAGACCAGCGTGGCCAGGTCCTGGACCATGCAATAATCCATCCACTTGTTGTTCCCGGCGCTCCAGATGTGCGCCGTCTGCACCCATGATGGCCGGTGGCTGGGACAGTTCTTCTCGTAGAAATGCATTCCGGCAACGCCGTTGGGATAGCGCTTCAGGGTCAGCGGGCGGCTTTCAAGATGCGGCAACAGCACGGGCGCAATCCGAACGTAGTAGTCGATCATTTGCCCCTTGGTGAAGCCTGTTGCCGGATACAAAACCTTGTCGAGATTTGAGAGCTGTAGCCGGCGTCCTTCGATGTCGACCACGGCCGCGTTTTTAGCCACAACCATTAGGATGCCACTGTGCGCTGGCAGTTTCGTTCCACGTTCACCGTTTCACGTTTCACATTGCTCGTTTCAGGCAGAGCACTTCCGGAGTTGCCACTCGAGAAATTATAAGCTGCGCGCTCGCGGCTGGGTGCCCGCAGCTCCGTTTAGAGAGGCAGCTTTGGCGCAAAGCTCTTCTTCCAGGCGCCGGGATTGTGAGTTGGCGTCCGTGCGTGAAGCGAGCAACGTGAAACGTGAAACGGGAAGGTGGAAACGTGAAACATTGTTTCGACATCAAAGCGCTCGTGGCCAAGGACGAGCAAAAAAAGCCGCTTCCGGTCAGTTCGTCGCAGTCGCCGGTCTTCGCCAAAGATCAGCAACGGCTGTTCCGTGGTGTGCTCGAGTTATTCAACCGGCAACATATTCCCTACGTTGTCTCCGGTGCTTTTGCCCTGCAGAAACACACAGGCATCTGGCGCGACACCAAGGATCTCGACCTGTTCCTGACCGCCGAGGATGTTCCCGCGGCCCTGCGCGCGCTGCTGGTAGCCGGCTTCGAGACACAGGTCTGCGATCCCGTCTGGCTGGCCAAGGCGCATAAAGGCGAGTACTTCGTTGATCTGATTACCGGGATGAGCAACGCCGTGATCACCGTGGACCGCTCGTGGATCGAACGCGCCTCGTCCTTCGAGGTGCTGGGCGTACCCACCCGCGTGCTGAGCGCCGAGGAATTCATCGCCTCCAAGCTGTTTGTCAGCCGCCGCGAGCGCTTCGACGGCGCCGACATTGCGCATACGATCTATGCCACCGCCGGCAATTTCGATTGGGACCGCCTGCTCGCCCTGGCTGGCGAACACTGGGGGACCGTGCTGTGGGCGCTGGTGCTGTTCCAGTACGTCTATCCCGCTCACGCCGGCCGCGTGCCGAAGCCGGTCTGGGAGAACCTGCTGGGCCGCTTCCGCGCCGAAATCGAACACCCTCGACCCGACGCGCAATTTCGCGGCAGCTTGATCGATGAATACATGTTCGCCATCGACGTTGCCGAATGGGGAATGGAGAACCTGGTCGACCGCTATCGCCTGCTGCGCCACAATCCCATCCCAACCGCCCTGGGGGACAACGCTGCGTGAGAATTGCCGCCACCGCTGACCTGCATTTCACGCCGCAAATCTACGACCGCATTCGCGAGCAGATGAATCGCGTGCGCGAAGACGCGGATGTGCTGGCGCTCGCCGGCGATCTGACCAACTACGGGCGCCCGGCGGAAATGGAATCGCTGTTGAACGCGCTGGTGCGGCTGCGGATTCCCATCGTGGCCGTGCTCGGCAACCACGACTACGAAAGCGGCCAGCAGGAAAAGCTGATGACGATGATGACCGACGAAGGCATCAAGGTTCTGGATGGCACCGCTTACGAGCGCGACGGCGTCGGCTTCGCCGGCACCAAGGGCTTTCTGGGCGGCTTCGGCCGTGGTGTGCTGACCGCCTTCGGAGAACCTGAGGTCAAAGCTTTCGTCCAGAGCTCGATCGAGGAGGCGCTCAAGCTGGAGCGCGCCCTGGCTCTGCTGCGCGCCGAAAAGCGCGTGATCGTGGTCCACTATGCGCCGGTCGTGGATACGGTCAAGGGAGAGCCCCCGGAGATTTTCCCTTATCTCGGCACTTCCCGGTTTTCCGAGGTGATCGACCGCCACGGCGCCAACCTCGTCCTCCACGGCCACGCCCACCACGGCTCGCCCGAAGGCAAAACTACCGGCGGCATCCCGGTTTACAACGTGGCGCTGTCGATCCTGCAGCAGCAGAACCCCGCCCGGCCTTATCGGGTCTTCGAAGTCTGACCGGGTGCATTTGACACTCAATGGCGCCAATCTGTAACTTCTCAATTCGGGGGTGGCTGGCCACAGAAGAGGGGCCAGGAATTAGGGGACAGTTAGTAGCGCATAGTTGAAACTGATTCCTGATTCCTGTTCCTAACCCCTAAATCCCTGTACCCTATTCAGCGGAGGAAGGATGAAACGCCTCCAGGCAGGCATTTTCTTATCGCTTATCGTGCTGGGCTCGATTGCGGCAGCGGCCCAGGATCTGGCCTCGTTTGAAAAGCGGGTTACGGTGGAAAAGCTGGCCAACGGCTTGACCGTCATTCTGTGCCGGCGGCCGGAAGCGCCGGTTTTTTCCTTCACTACCTGGGTCGACGCGGGGTCTTCGCAGGACCCGCTGCACAAGACCGGCCTGGCTCACATGATGGAACACATGGCCTTCAAGGGCACGGACCGGATCGGAACCACGGACTATCACGCCGAGAAGGCGGCCCTGGAGAAGGTCGAACAGGCGTATGCCGCCTATCGCACTGAGCGTTACAAGCCCAGCGGGGCCGGTCCCGCCAAGGTGGCGGCGCTGGAGAAAGCCTGGAAAGAGGCGGTCGCCCAGGCCGAGCAGTACGTGGTCAAGGGAGCTTTCGACGAAATCGTGCAGCGCGCCGGCGGCGTGGGGTTGAACGCCTACACCAGCTACGATGAGACCGTTTATTTCTACTCCATGCCCGTCAACCGCCTGGAGTTGTGGGCCTATCTCGAGTCGGAGCGCTTTACCCATCCCGTGATGCGCGAGTTCTACAAAGAGCGCGACGTGGTCATGGAAGAGCGCCGCATGCGAATCGACTCCGACCCGGTGCAGCACATGCTGGAGCAGTTTCTGGGGGTGGCCTTTGACGCCAATCCTTATCACCGTCCGACGATCGGCTACATGAGCGACCTGCAATACTTCTCGGCCACCGACGCCATGAGGTTCTTCCGCTCCCATTACGTTCCCGGCAACATGGTGGTGGCCGTGGTGGGCGATGTTGATCCGGCAACGGCGTCGCCGGTGATCAGCAAGTACTTTGGGCACATCCCCTCGGGCAACAAACCGGACGAGTTCGTCAGCCAGCAACCCCCACAAGGCAGCCAGCGCTCGATCCTGGTAAAAAGTCCGGCACAGCCGATTTACGTCGAGGGCTACCACCGGCCGAATTACCGCGACCCCGACGACGCCGTCTACGATGCCATCAGCGACCTGCTCTCCGACGGGCGCACCTCGCGCCTCTACCGCTCCATGGTGCGCGACAAGAAAATCGCCGCGGTTGCCGGCGGCTTCTCGCCCTATCCGGGCGGCAAGTACCCGCACCTGTTCGCCTTCTATGCCGTGCCGGTGCCGGGACACACGCCGGAGGAGCTGGAAAAGGCGATTCATGAGGAAATCGAACGCTTGAAAACCCAGGATGTCTCCGATGAAGAGCTGAAGATGGTGAAGACCCGGGCGAGAGCATCCCTGGTGCGAGGTCTGGCCAGCAATTCCGGCCTGTCGCGGCAACTGGCGGAGGCGCAGGTCCGCTACGGCGACTGGCGCGAATTGTTCCGCCAGGTGGATCGCATAGAGAAGGTGAGCAAGCAGGACATCCGGCGGGTGGCCAATAAAACCTTTGTCGAATCCAATCGCGATGTCGGCATCATGGAAAGCACGCGGCCGGCCGCGGCTGCCAACGGAGAGGAGCAATGACCAGAGCGAACCTTCCGGCGTGGTCCCCAGTCCCGCTTGGCGGGACCATTGTTGCGCTTGCCGAGGTGCAACCCGAACACTCCGCCCAGGCGTCCGGCCGCGCGGCAAGCCGCCGCTGTGGGCTGCTTATCCTGGCGCTGCTGCTGTTCTCGGTTGCCATGGCTGCCGCTCAACAGGCTGGCGCCGCAAGCGTCACCACCACCGATAACGCGGTTCCCTCCAGTTGGAAAGATATTCGCACTCCGCCATTGCCGAACTGGACGCCCGCGCAACCGAAACGGATTGAGCTTGCCAACGGGCTGGTGCTTTTCCTGCAGGAAGATCACGAACTGCCGCTGATCGCCGCTCACGGCATTATCCGGGGCGGTTCGCGCTCGGAGCCGGCCAGCAAGGCCGGCATGCTCGAAATCTATGGCGACGTATGGCGCACCGGCGGGACCGGCAAGATGACCGGCGACCAGATGGACGACTTCCTGGAAGCCCGTGCCGCCAAGCTGGAAACCAGCGATGAGCAGGAGAGCACCACCATCGACTTCAATTGCCTCAAGGGAGACTTTGACGACGTTTTCCGCCTGTTCGTCGAGCTGCTTCGCGGCCCCGCCTTCCGCGACGATAAGATTCTGCTCGCCAAGAATGAGTTGAACACCGCCATCGCCCGCCGCAATGACAGCAGCCGGGGAATAGCCGACCGCGAGGCCCAGAAACTCG
>JBEKQR010000288.1:0-6158 GCA_049519515.1 Candidatus Korobacteraceae bacterium | reverse complement strand
GACCGCGTCAACAAGACGGTCGACAGCATGAAGGCGCTGGACAAGCAGATCCAGAACCTGGAGAACCGCGTCGCCGCCAGCCGCTCCGAGGAGCAGAAGAAGGAACTGCGGCGCCAGAGCCGCTCCCTGCGCTCCGACATGGAACGCATCGAGCAGGAGGCCGGCGCCGGCTTCAACGACATGCGGCGCACGCAGCGCGAGATCATCCAGGGCGACATGGAGGCCGAGTACGCCAAGCGCGAACTCATCGAGGCCAACCTGCGCCTGGTGGTCTCCATCGCCAAGAAGTACACCAACCGCGGCCTGCAGTTTCTCGACCTCATTCAGGAGGGCAACATCGGCCTGATGAAGGCGGTGGACAAGTTCGAATACCGCCGCGGCTACAAGTTCTCCACCTACGCCACCTGGTGGATTCGCCAGGCGATCACGCGCGCCATCGCCGACCAGGCGCGCACCATCCGCATCCCGGTGCACATGATCGAGACCATCAACAAGCTGATCCGCACCTCGCGCCAGCTGGTGCAGGAACTGGGCCGCGAGCCCACCTCGGAAGAGATCGCCAAGCGCATGGACATCCCGGTGGCCAAGGTGCGCAAGGTGCTCAAGATCGCCCAGGAGCCGATCTCGCTGGAGACGCCGATCGGGGAAGAGGAAGATTCCCACCTCGGCGACTTCATCGAGGACCGGGCCGTGGTTTCGCCGGCCGAGGCGGTGATCAACGTCAACCTCAAAGACCAGACTGCCCAGGTGCTGCGCACGCTGACCGCGCGCGAAGAAAAGGTTATCAAGATGCGCTTCGGGCTGGAGGACGGCAGCGAACACACCCTGGAAGAGGTCGGCCAGTCGTTCGCCGTGACCCGCGAGCGCATACGCCAAATCGAGGCCAAGGCGCTGCGCAAACTGCGTCACCCCTCGCGCTCGCGCAAGCTACGGGCCTTCATGGACGGCGTGCACGAATAAAGCAGTTCAAGCGAAACCAAGCAAAATCAGAGAAACCCCGCCTGGTTATTCCGATCCGGCGGGGTTTCCGTTTGTCGGCAAAAGCTGCGCCTGCTGGGGGCCTGGCTCCGCTCAGCATGATCGGAAGGGTACATTTACTCCGGAACTGCCACAAATTCCTACGCCCTGACCGCCAATTCCGCCACATGGCGCCGGCGGCGTTCCGCGTAGAGCGGGAAAGCCTCGGCCAGCTCGTACACCTGGCGGCGGATGCGTCCCAGCACGCCGCTATCGGTGCGGTTATTCAGCGCCTCGGCGATCCAGTGGCCGATCTGGCGCATTTGTTCTTCCTTCATGCCGCGCGTGGTGAGCGCCGGGGTGCCGATGCGGATGCCGCTCGGCTTCAGCGGCGGGTTGGTGTCGAACGGAATGGCGTTCTTGTTGACCGTGATGCCGGCCTCGCCCAGCGCCTTTTCGGCCTCGCTGCCGAGCATGCCCTTGCTGAAGACGTCCACCAGCATCAGGTGGGTATCGGTTCCGCCGGCGATGATGCGGAAGCCGTCGGCCGCCAGGGTTTCGGCCATGACCTTGGCATTGCTGACGATCTGGCGGGCGTAAGCCTCGAAGTCGGGCTGCATAGCCTCCTTGAAACACACTGCCTTGGCGGCGATGATGTGCACCAGCGGGCCGCCCTGATCACCGGGAAAAACCGTGCGGTCGATCGCTGCGGCCAGGTCAATTTCCTTGTCGCCGATCCTTGCCATTTTCTGGCACAAGATCATGCCCGCCCTGGGGCCGCGGAGGGTCTTGTGGGTGGTCGAGGTGACGATCTGCGCGTGCGGCACCGGCGAGGGATGAACGCCGCCGGCGACCAATCCGGCAAAATGCGCCATGTCCACCAGGTAAACCGCGCCCACCTTGTCGGCGATCTGCCGCATGCGGGCGAAATCAATCAGCCGCGGATAGGCCGAGCCGCCGCCGATGATCATCTTGGGCCGCTCGCGAACGGCGATCTTCTCCAGCTCGTCGTAGTCGATGGTCTCGGTCTCGCGCGAAACGCCGTAGGAGACGATGTGATAGGTCTTGCCGGAGAAGCTCAGCTTGTGGCCGTGGGTGAGATGGCCGCCGTGCGCCAAGTCGAGTCCCATCAACGTATCGCCCGGCTGCAGCACCGCCGCGTAAGCTTCCATGTTGGCCGAGGAGCCGGAGTGCGGCTGCACGTTGGCGTACTCGGCGGCGAATAGCTGCTTGGCGCGCTCGCGGGCCAGGCTCTCGACCACGTCGGTGAACTCGCAGCCGCCGTAGTAGCGGCGTCCGGGATAGCCTTCGGCGTACTTGTTGGTGAACACCGACCCGGCGGCTTCCAGAATGGCTTCGCTGACAAAGTTCTCCGAAGCGATCAGCTCCAGCCCATCATGCTGGCGGGCCTCTTCATGGGCAATGGCCTGGGCAACCTCGGGATCAACTTCGCTGAGGGGACGCGACATGCGGTCGTTCATCAGGCAGACTCCTTCCACCCCCGGCAACGGCAAAAACGGCCGTCGCTGGGGACTCCGGTTCTTGGAAAATACCACTTTACGCTTCCCCAGCGGCCTAGCCAAGGGAGCAGAACTATTGGTCGTGGGTCAATTTAATTTCCACAGGGCTATGCGCCGAGGTTGAATCCGTGGCATGATGTGCATATGAGGAAGAGCGCCGGTCAGAAGCGCGACTTCATGCAGGTTGCGCGGGCTGTTGTGGAGCAGGCCATCGGGGAGCACATAGATGGCACCCCGCTGGAAAAACCGAGCGACAGTAGGAATCCAGCGGCGGTTGCGCTGGGGCGTCTAGGGGGACAGAAGGGCGGTGCAATACGGGCTGCGAAATTGAGTGCCAAGCGGCGCAGAGAGATAGCGGCCAAGGCTGCCAAGGCCCGGTGGAAAAAAGGGTGACAAAGGCGGGAGGGGGTAATAAAATCCTCATTCCAGATGCCTGAGACAAAGACTCGGCGGTTGAGAGAATTCGAGGATGTGATCCGCTCGCTAGAAAAGAAGCGGGCGTCCCGTATTTTTGCCTTAATCCACACCGAGCGTCGCCACCACATATGCCGCCCCTCGATGTGGGGCTTGTTCCATGATCGTGACCAGTTTCGCAGGATTGATACCCTCGAAATTCTGATTCACTCGGCGGGCGGTCACGTCGATATTGCCTACCAGATGGCCAAGTTCTTCCGGGGGCATTGCAAAAAGCTCAATGTCCTTGTTCCCCTGTATGCTAAGAGTGCGGCTACGATGCTTTGCCTGAATGCAGATCAGGTGGTAATGGGAGAATTTGCGGAACTTGGTCCCTTGGACGTACAAATCTTCGACGAGTTGGACAGGGGCAAGCGCAGCTTTCCGCCGCTAAACGAGTTTAAGTCAATGGAGTTCCTGAAGGAACACGCGACGGAATACCTGGACTTTTTTACCGAGCTTTTGGTTGAGCGGGGACTGAGCGTTAGACAAGCACTGCACGAGGCGATTCCTGGGGTCGTAGGAATAATGAATCCCCTGTACGGGCACGTTGATCCTAGCAAATTGGGGTCATATCGGCGGATGCTCGCGGAAGCAGAGGAGTACGCAAAGAGGCTCCTGATTTCAGTAAATAATGAATCTGCTGGTGATTTGGTTCAGCAGCTTGTTTGGGAATACCCCTCGCACAGTTTCGTCATCGACTATGACGAAGCGAAGGAAATCGGTCTCCCTGTTAAGCGAATGGACTTTCAAGAGGAGAGGTCGCTTATCAGGGCGATCATGGGGTTAGAGGAAGATGAGATATATCAATCTGGATTCGTGGCAGCCCAGCGCAAGCCGCCGACAGCTCGCAAGCGACGTCGCCAGCCCAAGCCTGGCAAAATGCCAGCAGCAGGAACGACAGCATCCCAGCCGGCTGTCCCACTCGCGAAAAGAGCGGGAGCGGGAGGTTAGGAGACTACTGTCCCTGCTTCGGTCCTTGACGCCCAGTGAGCGGGCGCGGCGGCTTAGGGAAACTTCTCAATCTGCATAAAATTGACTTGACATCTTAACCGCTTAAGCATATAGTTCATTTTATGAACCGCTTGAGCGCAGATCAGCAGGTAAGAGTTGTGGCGGCCCTGGTCGAGGGCAACAGTATCCGTGCGACTGTGAGGCTCACTGGGGTTGCCAAAAACACGGTTGTCAAGTTACTAACGGAACTTTCCAGGGCTTGTGTTGCGTACCATGATCGTCATGTGCGCGGCCTTCGCGTCCGTCGGTTGCAGTGCGACGAGATTTGGGCCTTTGTTGGCGCGAAGCAGAAACACGCCAGCCCCGAGCAGAAGCAAGAGGGCTGGGGCGATGTGTGGACCTGGACAGCGATTGATGCAGACACTAAGCTCTGCATTTCATATCTCGTCGGGCTCCGGGATAAGGGCTGCGCTCATGAATTCATTCAGGATTGTGCTGGACGCATTGTTGGACGCCCACAGATCACCACGGACAGCCTGAAAGCCTATCCGGACGCGATTGAAGCGGCTTTTGGCGCGGATGCCGATTACGCTCAACTTCATAAGATTTATGGAGCGTCAGATGAGCCCGAAACGCGGTACAGCCCCGCAAAATGCATCGGGGCCGATATGAAAATTGTCAGCGGCAATCCCGATCCCAAGCATGTCAGTACGAGCCATGTGGAGCGGCAGAATCTTTCGATGAGAATGGGCATTCGACGGTTCACGCGACTGACCAATGCGTTCTCGAAGAAAATTGAGAACCATGCGGCCGCCGTGGCGATCTGGTTCATGTATTACAATTTTTGCCGCGTCCATCAAACCCTGCGCGTTACGCCAGCAATGGAAGCGGGAATTGTGGATCATGTCTGGAGCATCCAGGAAATGTGTTCGCTATTGCCGAAGCCGGCTTCGCCCATCAAGGCTATTGACCGGATGCTCGTTTTGAAAGCTCTGGGGGAGAGCGATCCAGAAAGCGCAGGCGTTTAATTACTGTGGTGCAGCCCTGCCGCTTTGGATACGCCCTCACGATTTTCATTGACTCCCCAGCAACTCAGTAATACTGTTTTTCGTCAAAGATAAAATGTCTAGTTATCGAAACACGAACCGCGTCACGCGCATATCGCTGACCCGGCGCGGCGTCGAGCGCCTGATCAAGCGCAATGCGAAACAGCTTGGTGTGTCTTATCGAACAGCATTGCGCAGAGCACGAAACGGGAGCTTGGGTGGCAGTTATCTATGGGCCGATATATCTATGCTCTCGACTCTTATCAGCCGGAAGAAATGACACATGCCCGGCCTTACGGGTCGCAATCCGGACGAGGTCTTTAAGAAGTTCACAACACACCTTGGCCAGTTACTTAATCGGACAATCACAGACGCCCCGCTTTCCTATTTGATCGTGAATGAAAGGAATAACCGCGCCTACGTTTCCTTCCGTGGCCACGATTCGCAGATTGCAGCTCCACTTTTCTCCCACAATCTTTTTCTTTTTCTTGGGCAGGTTCTCACTGTTGTGCCTGAGGGGAGAGAATGGCGGCTGAAGACCCTTCAGTATAGATATTGGGTGCAGGGTGATGGTAGCGAGCATTCGGATTCATGGTTTTTTCGATTTGAATACACTTCGCCAACAATAAAAGTCATGCCTAATCCAAGGCACCATTTGCACCTGCCATGCACTTTGCGTTGCGGAGAAGGCGACCTTGAGCTTAGACAGATACACATCCCTACAGGATGGGTTACCGTGGAGGAGCTTATCCGATTTCTGGTACACGAGATCGGAGTGCGCTGTAAGGCGCGGACCTGGGATCGAATTTTATTGGATAGCGAAGAGAAATTCCGCGAGTGGACTACGCGAACAGTTCCCTAGCCCTGTGCAAGCCAAATTGACCCACTACCGAACTATTTCAGATTGAAGATTGAAGATTGAAGATTTCAGATTGAAGATTGATAAAGACCTGTGGCGCAATAATCGCCTGGGGTGGCCCACTCAAGCTTCTTTTGCTTGGTGCCCCACCCTCGCGCCGCGCTGTTCGGCGCTAGGGTGGGTTATGAATTTATGGGAAGCAAAACCCACATCTCAACCCACCTTAGCTCCGCTTCGCTCCGCGAAGGTGGGGCACCTTCGATCTGTTGTCTTTAAAATCTGCAATCTTAAATCTGCAATCTTAAATCTTTTTCCAGTTCCGTGATCTTATCCACGCGCCGCTGGTGGCGGCCGCCGGCGAATGGCGTC
>JBEKQR010000287.1:0-6168 GCA_049519515.1 Candidatus Korobacteraceae bacterium | reverse complement strand
ACCCGGTGATTGGCTCAAGTCCAGCGTCGGCTATGGTCGCAGCCTGGTCGGCTCTGGGTGGGAGGGATTGCGTTCCGCGGAACAGGCGGCGCTGGGCGAAGCCTCGATTGGCTCGGTCCTGGGTGGCGCGCTGCGCGAGGCGTGGCTGCCGGCCGCGGTCGGCGCTTACGTCGGTGCGCTGGGCGCAGCCCTGGGGCAGAGGCGCAAGCCGAATTACCCCGCGGTGGTTGGCGCCAGCCTGCTGGGAGGAGTCATCGGCCTGACCACGGGAATGGCTTGGGGCACCCGCCGGCTGGCCGGCGACATGGCCCGGGGAGCGCGCAAGAACATAGATGCGGTGCGCGACAGGCATTGGCTCGAAAAGAATCCGATTCCCTACGGATAAGGTGCGCCTCAAGAATTCGCAGGGTGAGTGAGCTGAAAACGGTGTACGAGCCTGTGCCGCTCGCCTTCCAATTCTATCTGGAGCTCGGGATCGCGGGGCAAGGCGGCATCGACTCTCAGCTCGACCATGCCCTCATTATTCGAAGTTGGTTCTGAGATCAGCTCGCTGGCCAGTATGCTGTTCGCCTCCGCCAGGAAGCAGCGCAACCTGACGCCCGCTTTGGGAACTCCGCGCTCGGTTAGCTGGAAATGCATGATCAGTGCTCCCGAGGCGTCCCGGTAGGAGGCCGTGCAGCGCAGAAGAAATCCGCGCCCGCCCTGTGGCTCCTGGGAGAGGGCGGCCGGCGCCGTAGTCGCGCCTGCCGGGGTGACGGTCCGGCCCAGCTCAAGTTGCCCTCTGCGAATGCACTCGATCACCGAGCGGTGCTGCAGCCGCAACGACTCCTGCACCGCTTTGGCGTCCTTTTGCGCTGAGCAAGGGGTGGAACGCTTGGCGATGCAGCGTCCGTGGACGAAGACCTGGGTTTCCAGCAGCAGCTCGCTTCGCACGAGGTCCCCAGCAAGCGCCGCAGTTGCGCTGGTTGGCGCGGAACGGGGCTCGCTCTGGACATGGTAGACCGTGTCGCCTTCGCGAACTTCGCTGTTGTAGCCGAAAATTACCATTCTCTTCCGGATGAAACCCGGTCTTGCAGGGGAGTGTGCACGCTGATTTTGCGATAGTTCCGCTCCGCCTGCAAAGTGCTTTTTGTTGTTCCTGACCCTTTACGCGCAGGAATCCGCGTTCCACGGCAGGGGCCGGGTGCGGCTCAGGCGTTCTTGACACGGTTATTCAGCGAAATCTACACTCAAGTGTTCGCCTTAGTTAGCCAGGGAAGACATGCTACACGCCGTATGGAATCAAACTACTTCATCCGCTACATACCGCTTTTGATCCATATCGCGATCGTTTGCGCGCTGGCCGGCGGCATCGTGGTGCTCTCGACCCTGATCGGCCAGCACAAACGCAACCCGGTCAAGATGTCGCCCTACGAGTGCGGCATGTTGCCGGTGGGAGACGTACGGCAGCGGTTCTCGGTAAAGTTCTACCTGGTGGCGATGCTGTTCATTCTGTTCGATGTCGAGGCGGTGTTCCTGTTTCCCTGGGCCATTCTCTTGCGCGAGCTGAAGATGTTCGGCTTCTGGGAGATGGTGGTGTACATAGCGATCGTGCTGGTCGGTCTTTTCTATATCTGGAAGAAAGGCGTGCTGGACTGGAACAAGCCCACCCGGAACGAGGTTCTCTAACCCTGATGGCCCTGCCTGCGGCGATAACCGATCGCGAACAACTGAAGGACCGGCCGGCGCTGGCGCGGCTGCTCTCGTGGAATGCCGGGGCGGTCGAGGCGGCCCGCTTCGACCGCGATGAGCTGACCATCCGGCTCCAACGGGGTTATCTGCGCGCCGCCTGCGAATTGCTGCGCGATGATGAGTCGACGCGCTTCAATTTCCTGTCGGATGTTACCTGCGTGGACTGGTATCCGTCCGAGCCGCGCTTTGAAGTGGTCTATTCCCTGCTCTCGATGCCGCGCAAGCAGCGCATCCGCCTCAAGGTGCGGCTGCATGGAGACGATGCCGCGGTTGACTCGCTCACTCCGCTGTGGCCGGGGGCAAACCCCTTCGAGCGCGAGGTCTTCGATCTGTTCGGCGTGCGCTTCCACGGGCATCCCGACCTGCGGCGGATCATGATGCCGGACAACTGGGAGGGCCATCCGCTGCGCAAGGATTACCCGGTCGAGGGATACCGCTAATGGCGACCAACTTCAGCGGACTGGAGCCGGTAGTCGAGAACATTGGCGACGATCGCACCATGGTCCTCAACATGGGGCCGCAGCACCCGTCCACCCACGGCGTGCTCCGGCTGCTGCTGGAGATTGACGGCGAGACCATCGTCCGCATTCGCCCCGAAATCGGGTACCTGCACACGGGGATCGAGAAGACCTGCGAGGCCAAGTTCTACCAGCAGGTGGTGGTGCTGACCGACCGCATCGATTATCTCTGCCCCATGACCAATAACCTGGCCTACGTGCTGGCGGTGGAGAAGCTGCTCGGGCTGGAGATTCCGCCGCGGGCGCAGTGGATCCGGGTGCTGCTGAACGAACTGACGCGTCTGAACTCGCACCTGGTCTGGCTAGGAACGCACGCCCTGGACATCGGCGCCATGACCGTCTTCCTGTATTGCTTCCGCGAGCGCGAAGACATCCTGCGCCTGTTCGAGATGGTGAGCGGCCAGCGCATGATGACCTCGTACTTCCGCGTGGGCGGCCTCTCGTTGGACGTGCCCATCGGCTTCTTCGAGCGCGTAAAGCACTTCCTCGACCGCTTCCCTGCCCGCATCGACGAGTACGAGGCCCTGCTGACCAAGAATCCGATCTGGGTAGAGCGCACCAAGGGCGTGGCAAAGATTACCTGCGAAGATGCATTTGCCTTGGGACTGACCGGGCCCACCGCCCGCGGCAGCGGGGTGGATTGGGATCTGCGGCGCGACATGCCCTATTCAAGCTACGAGAAGTTCGACTTCAAGGTCCCAATCTCGACCGACGGCGATGTCTACGCGCGTTACATCATCCGTGTAGAGGAAATGCGGGAGTCCACCAAGATCGCCCAGCAGGCGCTTGCCGGCATGCCGGAAGGCCCGGTGAAGGCGAACGCGCCCAAGGTGGTGCTCCCCGACCGGGAGAAGATGAAGACGCAGATGGAAGCCCTCATCTACCACTTCAAGATCGTGACCGAGGGCTTCACGGTTCCGGCCGGCGAAGTCTATCAGGCGGTGGAGTCGCCGCGCGGGGAGATGGGCTATTACATAGTGAGCGATGGCACGGCCAAACCGTATCGGGTGCACATGCGCAGCCCGTCGTTTGCCAACCTTAACGCCATTCCGCCGATGTGCGAAGGCCAGCTGATTGCCGACGTGGTAGCGGCCATCGGCAGTATCGATATCGTGCTGGGGGACGTGGACAGGTAAGACATCGTTTCACGTTTCAGGGTCAGGGTTCGAGACGTGAAATGTTAGTCATGATCTTTGAAGGGGCCGCGCCTTCAGGCGCGCCGCATGGGGCAATTAGGAACCCGGCTTTAGCCGCTGAGGGCCTTCCCTCAGGGCCTAAAGGCCGTCGCTTTTTGGCATCTGTTCGGCGCGGCTGAAGCCGCGCCCCTTCAAAAATGAATACAGTCGCTCTGGTTTATAAAAGCGCAACTGAAACTAAGACATGAAATTTTCCGATCAACTGGAAGCATGCTTCGCCGAGATGATCACACACTATCCGATCAAGCGCTCGGTGCTGGTTCCCATTCTCCTCTACGCGCAGGACGAGTTGGGGTACCTGACGGACGAGGCCATCGAGGAGATCGCGGGCCGGCTGGAGCTGACGCCGCTGGAGGTGCGCAACGTCATCAGTTACTACTCCATGCTGCGCACCCGGCCGGCGGGGAAATTCAACGTGCAGGTTTGCACCAACATCTCCTGCCTGCTGCGCGGCGGCGAAGAGATTCTGGAGCACGCCAAGCGAAAACTCGGCGTGACGGCGAACAAGGGCGTTACGGCGGATGGCATGTTTTCGGTGGAGGAGGTCGAGTGCATCGGTGCGTGCAGTTGGGCGCCGGCCATGCAGGTCAACTACGACTTCCACGAAAACCTTACGCCGGAAAAGGTGGACGAGATTCTGGAGTCGTATCGAAAGAAGTAATGGCATATCTGGTCTCACATCCCGACGAAGTCAAGGTCACCTCCCGCCGCTTTGGCATGGGTGCGACCGAGATCGGCCGCTATCTCGAGCTGGACGGCTACCAGGCCGTGCGCAAGGCATTGCAGATGGGGCCGGAGGCGGTCATCAACGAGATGAAAGCTTCCAACCTGCGCGGGCGCGGCGGCGCGGGCTTCCCCACCGGCATGAAGTGGTCCTTCGTGCCCAAGGAGTCGGCCAAGCCCAAGTACGTGCTCTGCAACGGCGACGAATCCGAGCCCGGCACCTGCAAGGACCGGCTCATCTTCGAGCACGATCCGCATGCGGTGATCGAAGGCGTGATGATCGCCGCCATCGCCATCAACTCGCACACGGGTTACGTCTACATCCGCGGCGAGTACCGCTATCTCTCCGCGATCATGCAGAAGGCGCTGGCCGACGCCTATGCCAAGGGTTTTCTGGGCAAGAACATCTTCGGCAGCGGTTACGACCTGGACGTCTACTGGCATGGCGGCGCGGGCGCCTACGAGGTGGGCGAGGAATCGGCGCTGATGGAGTCTCTGGAGGGCAAGCGCGGGGTGCCGCGCATCAAGCCGCCCTTCCCTGCCGTCGTCGGACTCTGGGGCGGCCCAACGGTAATCAACAACGCCGAGACCCTGGCCACGGTGCCGCACATCATGCTGATTGGCGGGCAGAAGTACGCCGATCTGGGCACGCCGAAAAACGGCGGCACGCGCCTGTTCTGCTTGAGCGGCCACGTTGCCCGGCCCGGCGTCTACGAGCTGCCTATGGGCTATAACCTGAAGAAAATGATTTACGAGGTCGGTGGCGGCATCGCCAACGGTCACAAGCTGAAGGCGGTGGTCCCCGGGGGATCTTCAGTTCCGGTGCTCAAGGCGGATGAAATTGATATAGCCATGGACTTCGACTCGGTAATGAAGGCCGGCAGCATGCTCGGCTCCGGCGGCGTGGTGGTGCTCGACGATCATACCTGCATCGTGAAATTCGCGTTGCGCACCATGCAGTTCTACCGCCACGAGAGCTGCGGCTGGTGCATTCCCTGCCGCGAGGGCACGGACTGGCTGCAGAAGACGCTGCTGCGTTTCCATGCCGGCGGCGGAGTCGCCAAAGACATCGACAATATGAAGTATCTGGCCGAGAACATGCTGGGACGCACGTTTTGCCCGTTGGGCGATGCCGCGGCCATGCCAACCATCGCCTTCGTGGAGAAGTTTCGCAGTGAATTCGAGGACCATCTGGAGGGCCGGCCATGCCCGTTCGAGAAGGCCGGCGTGGAACGCCCGGTTGTGCTGGAGGTCCATTGAAAATTGCAGCGCCGGCCTCCAGGCAGCCGGTCTGAAGACCTGGGCTACGTTATCCGGCGCTCGTTCCGGCGATGGTTCGCGAAATGAGGATTGAAGATGACTGAGCAAAGCACCGCCGTGGCAACGCAAGGCGAAAAGGAAATCCTGCTGGAGCGCCTGCGCGAGGGACGCGACCGCTACCTGCGCTCCTTCGACAACGTGGACGAGAACCACGCTGCCTGGCACAAATCCAATGAGACCTGGTCCATCCTGGAATGCGCTGAGCATGTGGCCGTGGCCGAGGAGCAGATGCTTCGCCTGTGGGAGAAACTCGCTCTCCCGGGAACTACCGAGCGGTCTAAGGACGAAATGCTGCTCGCCACCGCCTATGATCGAACGCGCAAGAACCAGGCGCCCGAGCGCGCGCTGCCCAAGGGCAGATGCAGCAGCCTGGCGGAGGCCCTCGACCGTTTCCAGACGGCGCGCGAGCGCACCCTGGCTTTCGTGGCGGCGATGCCGGCCGGGGATTTGCGCTCCAAGATCGTTTCCCATCCCCTGGCTGGCGATCTCGACGGCTTCCAGTTGTTCACCTTGATGTCGCTGCATCCTGGGCGTCATGGCTTGCAGGTTCAGGAGGTAAGGTTCGATCCGGGATTTCCCGGCAGCTTTCATCCGTAACAGGGGTTAGGGGTCAGGGGTTAGGGACTAGCGAGTTCAGGTTTCAAGGTTTCAGAGTTTCAAGGACCACAAGATCTATGAGA
>JBEKQR010000286.1:0-10378 GCA_049519515.1 Candidatus Korobacteraceae bacterium | reverse complement strand
TCGCGGGGCGCTGACAATTCTATCCCGGCAAACGCCGGTGGCGCATATCTTTAAGAACCCGGTTTTCTAGCGGCAGAGTGTTTTTATCGCTGATGCCTGCTTGCAGCTTTGGCCCCGGCCTGCTGAATCCTGACAAGTCGACGGGAAGGTAGGGTAGATTTCGTAATGTTGCGGTGCAACATTAATGCCTGATCCGCAGGGCGTGGCTAACTCAGGGAAGGAAAGATTAGTTCCCTACCCCGTTTTGCCGGGAACATCAATTCTGGAATGTCTTAATGCTCTGGAGCCAGGCGCCAGCCGTCGTTTTCCGTGCCGCGATCGCGGGCCTTTTCGATTCTCTGCACGAACCTGGGCGCGTGTCCCTCCAGCTTTCGATGAATGCCGGGCCAGAACTCGTGGAACAGGTTCATTCCCGCATCGCCGCCGATGATGGAGCCGTAGGTGACAAAGATGGTGGAGTTGGACTGCTTCCAGTATGGACGGTAAGCGGTGGCCACGGCGGCGGAAGTAAGCACGCCCAGCAAGTAGGAGGTGTTCAGGGTTGTGCGGCCGGCGTCATTGCGAGTGATCAGCAGCCGCGAAGCGGCATAGGCCGCCCGTCCCAGGAAGCTGCTGCTGGTCGAGGGATGGTAGCGCGGGTCCTGCTTCAGCAACGACGGATATACGTACTTGCTGAAGAAAGCGCTGGATTCCCTTTGCGCAACCGCGCTTCCGTAAAGACTCGAGAAGCTTGACTGCATTCCCGGAGCCAGGTGCTCCTGCGATTCGCGCACCAGCCCGGCGCTGATGCCGGCCGCGCCAAAGGTCAAAGGCGAGGTCGCGTCGTCAACGAACACCCGGAATTTCTCGATTGGCGTTGGGGGCTGCGCGGCGGGCGCATCCGGGAGCAGATCATGCGGGGAAGGTTGCGGGGCCACGCTCATAGCCCGGCCCGGGAATTGCAAAGCGGGCGCGTTCTCCACAAAAGGAGCGGCATCTTGAGCCCACGCGCCGGAAGCGGAAACTACCAGCAGCAAGGCCAGGGCGCGATTCACTGCACTTGGCTTCACAAAACCTTCTTCCAGGGGAACCCGCTCGCGTCTGGTCTAGTACAACCGCCGGTCGAACTCCGGGAGCTCCATAGACCCACCGAAAATCCCTGCCGCGGCAGCGGCAAAAACGGCGCCCTGTTTTCGGTGCTCGGTGCCGCCATCCGAAAAAAAGGCGTTCGCTAGTTCGAGTCGCGATGGCCGCAAAGGGTTGTTGTACCCTGGCTCTTTCTCGGTTTTGTTGGCCTTGCCCGGAGAGGAACTCGCTGGTTTTCGGCCCTTCTGCCTATTCCTGGGATTAAGTTGAAAGTCCGGTTAATAGTGAACGGTGAACTTCCGGTTAAATAAGGAGATACTGCGTTATTGACCCGCTCCGGCCAGCTCTGCATAATTAGCCTACTTGCCGGGGTCAATTAAGGTACGCGCTGGTACACTGTGATTGTTCAGGGCCAAACTCAATTCCGCTTAGCGCTGCCAAGAGACAGGCGAGGGGTCTGGATCGTCTGGCTGGCATTATTGCTGGCCCTTTCTTTTGCGTCCGCGGGGTGCGGCAAAAAAAGGACACAAGCTAAGCTGCCGCCGCCGCCGTCTCCGCCGCCTTCCCAGCCCACTGTCCCCAGACCCAAGCCCCCCGAACCGGTCGCGCCAGCTCCGCAGCCCGAACCGGCGCCGGAGTGGACGCAGGTTGGAATTGCCAGCTGGTACGTTCCCGAGCCTCCCGGCAGAAAAACGGCAAGTGGCGAAGCCTACGACCGGGCGGCGTTTACGGCGGCGCATCGCACCCTCCCGCTGCAATCACTGGTCCGGGTGACGAACCTGAAGACAAACCGGCAGGCCATTGTCCGCATCAACGACCGCGGACCGTTCATAGACGGCCGCATCATCGACCTTTCAATGGCGGCGGCCAAGGCCCTGGACGTATGGGGACCAGGCCTCGCCCAGGTGAAGCTGGAAGCGCTGCACACTCCGGCAGCCATTGACATCGGCGGCCGCTGGTGCGTGCAGATCGGCGCTTTCCGCGAGCACAACAATGCCCTCTACCTGAAGCAGGCCATCATGGCGCGCTATCGTTGGGCAAAGGCGCTGGAATTCCCCGGAGCCACCGGCTACTGGGTGCGCGTGCGCGTGCAGGACGACGACCGCCGCCTGGCCCAGGAAGTGGCGGGTAACATCAAGGTGAACGAAGGCGGCGTGTTCCTGGTGCGCTTGGATTGATCGGCTGCCGCGATTTCTGCGGCCATAGGAAAGACCATCATGCCCGATTGCCTGTTTTGCGACATCATCGCCGGCAAAATACCCTCCAAGAAGGTCTATGAAGACGATCTGGTTTACGTCTTCGAGGACATCAGGCAGGCGGCTCCGACGCATGTCCTGATCGTTCCCAAAAAGCACATCATCGATCTCAAACACGCCAAGCCTGAGGACGCCGAGATCATCGGTTACTGCCAACTGGTGGCGGCAAGAATTGGCCGCGAGCGCGGCATCGAGGATGGCTATCGAACTGTCTACAACGTGGGGCCGCGGGCCGGCCAGTCCGTCTTTCACCTGCACCTGCACCTGCTCGGCGGACGCGACCTCAAGTGGCCTCCGGGGTAAGTTCCTTGTCGGCCAGGGGAACTCAGTCTGGAGCGGCGCCGGCTTGTGTATCCCGCACTCGGTTGCCTTGAGCCCGCATACGTGCGGCATCCCCGGCAAAAACGCATTTTGTCTCTGCTGCGAAAGAAATTCTGCGAGCGTTCGCTTGTTAGGATATTTCCCCGGTTACCGAAGCCCAATCAAATGGTTGTTTTGCCTTGCAATAGTGTGCCCCGGCAGTAAAATTCAAAAATCCAGAGCTGAAACTTCAACCAGCGTTGGCAGCCTGCTGGTTCGACGGCAAATGGAGGAACCGTATGAGCCGCCGCAAACCGGCGCTTGTGCTGATGGCCCTGCTGTTTGTTGTTGCCAGCCAGGCACAGAGTCCCGATTCGACGTTTACGGCAGCGCCCCTGAGCCCGGCCTTTGTCGAACACATGAAGGCCCGCAAACAGGGCCTTGTGCAAAGATTTACTGCTGAGGGCCATCCGCTGGGCAGGATCCCTACCACCTTGGATCTGTCGCACCTGCAGACACAGCAAGTAGCCACGCAGCAGTCCCCCCAAGCTCCTCCTTCAAGCTATGACCTGCGCACGCTGGGAAAGGTGACCGCGGTCCGGGACCAGGGCATTTGTGGTGATTGCTGGGCTTTTGCCACATACGGCTCAATGGAATCGAACCTGCTGCCGGGTGAAACCCGCGACTTCTCCGAGAACAACCTCAAGGACCTGAATGGATTCGATCCATCTCCCTGCGCGGGGGGCAACTGGCAAGTGTCAGCGGCTTACCTGGCGCGCTGGAGCGGACCGGTGAATGAATCCGACGATCCTTATCATCCTACGGATGCAAACACCTCCCCGCCGGGGCTGCCGCCGCAAAAGCACGTGCAGGACTTGATTATGATTGCCGCCCATACAAGCCCAGGGGATAGCACCCATATCGCCAACATCAAAACTGCGCTGATGACCTACGGCGCCGTGGACGCAAGCATCTATTGGGCGGACAGCACATACAACGCGGCGAATTCAGCGTATTACTACAGCGGCACCGTCACCGCCGCCACCTTGAACCACGACATCACAGTTGTGGGATGGGACGACAATTACAGCGCCAGTAACTTTTCCCATCCTCCGGCGAATAACGGGGCATTCCTCATCAAGAACAGTTGGGGGACTTCGTTTGGCCTCAGTGGCTATTTCTGGATTTCGTACTACGACACCGGCTTTGGCGTTGACGTATCATCCGTGTTCGCAGGCAACCAGCCTGTAAGTAATTACACTACTCGGTACGATTACGATCCGCTGGGCTGGGTGAACAATCTTGGTTACCCTCATAGCACTACTGCGTGGTTCGCCAACGTGTTCACGGCGACGGCTAGCGAACAATTGCAGGCGGTGGCGACGTACGTCGCCAGCAACAATAGCTCGTACGTTATCTACATTTACACCGACGTAACCGTCGGCCCCACAACCGGCACGCTGAGAGGTACGAGCAGCGGAACCTTTTCCCTCGCCGGCTACCACACCGTGGCGCTAAATACGCCTGTGTCGTTGACGTCAGGACGGAAGTTCTCGGTGGTTATGCAACTGACCACACCCAGGGCAAAGTTACATTAGCGCGGACGGAATCTCGTGGGAGGATACCACTGCTTCAGTCATCACGGACATTGATACCTCCACGATGAATGTCGCCCTCAAAGCATTCTCCGGCGGACCGCAGGTAAGTACAGTCGCTGTTAATCCGACCGCCGTGATAGGCGGCAATAGCGCCATCGCAACGGTCACGCTGGCGGCAGCCGCTCCCGCCGGCGGGGGAATGGTTCTGCTGAGCAGCAGCGACACGGCCGTGCAGGTGCCGCTAAGCGTAACGGTTCCGGCCGGCGCCACGAGCGCCACCTTCACCGCCACCACCAGCGCGGTGGATGCACAAGTGTTTGCAATCATAGGCGCCGGCGCGGCGCAAACGACACTGACGGTAAATCCGCAGCCGTGGATCACCAGCCTGTCTACGCCAACCATAAAGGCGGGCTCGGCCGCTTTCACGCTGGCCATCACCGGCCATGGCTTTGCCAATGGCGCCGGGGTCAGCTGGAACGGCTCGGACCGCACCAGCAGCACGACATGGATAAGTTCGTCCAGCCTGACGCTTCCGGTTTCCGCCGCGGACATCGCTTCCGCCGGAACTGTCGGCATCACCGTAACCAACCCGGCAAGCGCCGGCGGCGCTACTTCAAGCAGCTTCGACTTCGTAATCGACACGCCCGGTAACGAGCCCGGCGCGTTCACCATCACCACCACTCCCAATCCCGTCGTCCTGACCGTAACGCATGGGCAAAGCACTACCCTGCAGGTCAGCCTCAACGGCGCCAACTCGGGGGCACAGATCAGCGTAAGCTGCCTGAATCTGCCCACAGGCGCTTCTTGCAGCTACAGCAATGGCGTGGTCACTATCAGCACTTCGGCCACTACTCCCCTGGGGACGTACTACAACATCATCGTAACCTTCACGGTTACGCAGATGGCGGCGCTGGCGCGTCATAGGGTGCTACTAGCTACTTGGCTTGGAGCATTGTCTTTGCCGTTGGGACTGCTATGGCTGGAGGGAAGGCGCCGGAAGCATCTGCTCCGCTGGTTGATTCTAGTTCTAGCGATCGCGCTGTTTCTGTTCCTGGGCAGTTGTGGAGGCGGGCACACGGCCAGCCTGGTCACGACACAATCTTCAGTCTCCGCAACCCTGACGGTGAATTAGCCTGCTTTTTTGCCCAGATTCTTGAGGACTTCGATTGCCCGCCGCATCTGTTCGTCCTTCTGCGGTTTCTTGGGGGTTTCCGGCGGCGCTTCCTGGCGCTCGTCCTCCGGGGAGACGAAGTCGTCGGTCGCATCGGCGACCAGGATATTGGGCGTAACCGCCACATCCTGAATGGCCTTCTTGTCGGGCCCGAAGTACTTGGCCACGGAAAGCAGCAGGGCCGAGCCATCCTTCATCTCCAGAACCTTCTGGATGGAACCGGAACCGAAGGTCTTGTCCCCGAGCACGTCTCCGCGCGCATTGCCGAGAATGGCCGCAGCAACCACCTCAGCGGGGCCGGCGGTGCTGCGGTTGACCATCACCACCAGCGGCAGGTCGGTAATCGCTTTATTCGGGTCCGCATCGAAATCCTGGCGGGTGTAGCGTTGTCCTTGCACGTAGGCGATCAGGCCATGGTTCAGGAACAGGTTTGCCGTGGCGATCCCCTCGGTTTCCTCTCCGCTTCCGGAATTACGCAAATCGAGCAGCAGCTTCTTTGCGCCCTGGCGTTGCAGTTCCTTGATTTTGCCGGCGATTTCCTGGCTGCGCCCCTTGGGGAAATCGTCCACTTGCAGGTAACCGATGCCGCCCTCGAGCATCCTGGCTGAGGCCGCCGGCTCTTTGACTGCCTCGCGGGTAATGGTCAGCTTTTGCGGCGTGGCGCGGCGAGGACGAACGACGGAAATGGTGACCGTAGAACCCGGCTCGCCGCTAAGCAGACTGTGAATTTCTGCCAGCGACATGTCCCGCGTGCTGCGTCCCTCCAGGGCCTCGATGATGTCGCCGTTGGCGACGCCGGCCTTTTCCGCCGGACCGCCGGGGATGACGGCAATCACGGCGGCATAGCCGAAGCGCTTGGACACGGCCGCCCCAATGTCGCCCTTGTGTTCGCTCAAATGCTTGTAACGCTTGTACTCGGCCGCGCTGAGATAACTGGAATCGGCGTCCAGCGATTCCAGCAGGCCGTGCAAGGCGCCGTCCGTGACCGTCTGGATGGCGGGATCCTCGACGTAATCGGTGCGAATACGCTGCAGGACTTCCGTATAAACGTTGAGCTGGCGGTAAGCGCCGTCGTTCTTATCGGACGCCTTCACTCCCAGGCTGCCAACGATTACAAACAACACCAGCAAACAGGAGATGCTGAACAGAAACAACTTGGAGCTTTTTGACATGTCCACTTCCGGCCGGCCCCGTTACCCGAGCCACGGCGCTTCCACCCCTCAAGCAAAAGACCAGCATTTGATGGGGCCCGCCGACCCTCCCGGCGGCATTATTCAGATTATACCTGTCGTTGGATGCTCCGGCAGTGGTCGGGCTGTATTATTCCAGCCACTTTATTCCTCCCCGGCAGCCGTTTATCCCCACTCGGGCACCGCAAAAGCGCGCCGGCTGCGAGCCCCGGCAACGAAGCTCGCTGCCACCGCGGTTGCCCGGCGCCTCCTGCCCCCGCCCGCTTGAGGAGTGAGTTCTAGCGCGTTTTCGAGGAACCACCACCTGCAGATGGAATTGCGCCGGCGTTCATCTGGCGCGCCAGGCGGACGCATGAAAACCTCGTTTGGAGGACTGTGGAGGTTTGACACTCCTAAGCGTAACCCTTAGAATCGAAGCGTCGAGCAGCCCCGGCTCGACCTTTGCGTCTCTGCCTCCCGTGCATGTCTCCCAGGCGGCGTAGCTCAGTTGGTTAGAGCGACGGTCTCATAATCCGTAGGTCGTTGGTTCGAGTCCAACCGCCGCCACCATACCCAAATAATTGGAAACAGGGCGTATAGGGTACGCATTTCGCCTACGAAATTATGGGAGTATTCCGCTGCTGTTGCCACTTAAGGGGCCGTCGGCAAGTCAGAACTGCGACGCGGCACTATCTTATCGGTCCTGCGTGAGGAGTCGAATTCGCCGCAGAACTTCGCGACCGCGACGGTAGCCACCACGTTGCCAATAACATTGCAGGTAGAACTAGCCATCGACGTGAAACGCCAAATGCCAAAGATAATGGCCAGTCCCTCGACCGGAACAATGTGCGTCGCCGTGACGACCGCAGCCAGGACCACGAAGGGACCGCCCGCCACCGCCGCCATCCCTTTCGTGGTGATCATCATGAGCGCCAGGACGCCGAGCTGCTGCCCCCACGACAGCGGTGTGTGATAGAGGTTCGCCATGAAGATGAGGAGGAAGGGCAGCTGTATCCCGGCGCCGTCGAGATTGAAAGAGTACCCGGTCGGCAAGATCAGTCCGACGACCCGCTTCGATGCCCCATAGAGAGGCAGCTTTTCCAGCAGGCGCGGCAGCACAGGCTCGGAGGATGCGGTGCCCAGGACGATCACCAGCTCGTCCTTGACGAACCTGAGCAAGTCGAAGAGGTTGAAATGGAAAATCAGACTGACGGACCCCAGCACTAAGACCACGAACAGCCCGACTGTCACCCAGAACACCACCGTCATATAGGCCAACGAGACGACCATCGAGGAGCCGCTCGCACCGATCGCATAGGCCATGGCCCCAAAAATGCCGAAAGGCGCCATCCGTATGACGATATTGATGAATGCGAAGAAGGCGCCCATGATGGTCTGCAGTGCGCTTTGGCACGCCGCGCGCTTCTCCGGGCCGAGGCGAAGCAAGCCGAAGCCGAAGATCAACGCGAGTACCAGTACCTGCAGTAGTTCGCCGCCGGTGAAGGCACCGACAAAGCTGTCGGGAACCATTCGCATGACGAAACGAGTAAAGTCGAACTGGGCTTGCGTGGTTTGCCCTGCCACAGCTGCGGCGCCTTTGACGGCACTGGAATTCGCCGCTATTTGGCCGACGCCAAGGCCGACGTGGGATATGTTCGCGGCAAGTAATCCGAAGATCAGTGCAATGGTCGACACGACTTCGAAATATATGAGGCCGACCAGACCGATCTTGCCTACGCTTTTGCCGTCGCCGGCACCAACGATGCCAGAAGTTACCGTCAGAAAGACAATCGGCCCCACTGCGGCCTTGATCAAGTTAATGAAAATGTCACCCAGTATCTTGAAACGGACAGCGAAATGGGGCCAGACGAGGCCGAACACGATGCCCAGCGCCATACTTGCCAGCACCTGAAATCCGAGGTCCGCCCAAATAGGCGATTTCGCTTTCTTTTCGCGTGCTGGTGCAGCGACAGCTTTCTGCTGGGTATCCCGTTGATCTACATTCATATCTCGCCCTCCCACGGGGGTTTTGAAAGTGCCGGCGAGCGCGCCAGCCGCCGAATTCAGCCCCTATCCATCGGTCAATGCCCAATCAGCGTGCTCACCCCCGCCCGACCAACGGCATCCGGTTGGCCATTATGGTGAGGAACAAAACCCCAAGGGCGGCGTGCAATGATGCATATTGAACCGGATCCGGCTTCCGACGGATCCGGCACGGTCAGCGTTGCTTCGTCAGATATTCGCGTACGTGCTTGGCGGCTTCGGCACGCGTGCCGATCCAGACACCACGCGTGCGCTTGGCGATCTGAATGACCTCTTCGTAGGCCCAGGTCCCGAGCGGCCGGCCGAAGACGTGGGCATGCGCGGTGGCGTCGAGCAGCATGGCGCCCGTCTCGCGCTCTACGAGGCGCGTGAGCGTGCGCTCGAACATCTCGACGTACTGGCGCGGCGCATTGCCATAGCGCATGTAGAGCGGCATGTCGTTCACGTACAAGGTGAACGGCATCGCTATGATTTTCTTTCCTGAGAAGTCCTGGAGATAGGGCAGGTCCGCGTCCATCGCATCGCCGTGCCACTGATAGCCAGCCTCGGCGAGCAAGCGGTAGGTCACGGGGCTCGGCGTGGCACGCGGGCTCATCCAGCCCGTGGGAGCGCGTCCGGTGCAATCGGTCAACAGCCGCGTCACCCGGGCGATTTCCTCTTTCTCTTCCTCCTCGGACAGCGTGGCCGGAATGATATCCTGTCCATAGTTATGCGAGATGACGTCGTGGCCGGCGGCCGCGACCGCCTTGACCGCGTCGGGATGCCGCTCGGCCAGCACGCCGCTCACAAAGACGCCCGCCTTCACCTTGTAATGCGCCAGGCTGTCGAGCAGGCGCCAGATGCCGCAGATCGCCCCATAATTGCCGAACGACAGCGCGTTGGTGTCGAAACAACCCGCCGGCAGCGGATTTCCCATTGGCCCGATGTGCGGACCCTTCCCGTCGCTCCAGGCTTCGAAGGCTATATTGATGAAGATGGCGATGCGCTCGCCGCCCGGCCAACGAAAGTTCTTGTCCAGTCGCGTCAGAACCGCGCCCTTCGCGATCAGGTCCCGTTCTTGCGTCATTGCTGCTCTCCTGCGTTATGAATGGATTGCTGCGAAAACATTGACATAAAGCTGGCACATTTGCAAAAGGAAAAGGGAATAGCTCGACTTGATGAGGAGGAGCGTAAGAAACAAGACGACGAAACGCAGTCAAGGCTCCAGCAGGAAAAACGGGCACGCACACTCCGTATAAAGCAGGAGCTTCACGTAACGTGCTTTCTCGTGCGGGCGCATATTCTAGCGGTATACTTGTTCCAACACCTATGCCAATGACGGTAGATATCCTCCGAACCACCTGAACTACACCGCGTGGGCCAGCAGCAGATTGGTTGACGCTTCAAGCACACTGACCGCCCAGGAGTTGATTCGAGACTTTGGCACCGCCGACCACAACGTTCTCGGTAGCCGAACATACTGAAGCTGTGGTTGCAGAGTACACCTCTCAGCGGTGCTCTAAAGGTGCATTCACCCATCATTGCAAAAAACAACCCATCCCAGAGGATGGGTTGTTGCTTCCGGTGAGCGATCCAAATCCTATTTGAAAATCGCCTTGGGAATCATCACGTGAACGCCTTTGTTGCCGTCGACGATCTGGGTGACGTGCAGATCGGCGCCTACGCTGATGAGGGCGTAGGCGTCCAACGCAGTCATGCCTTTTTGCTTCTGCAAAAAGGCGATGGCTGCGCGAGTCGCATCTTTGGCAGCTTCGTTCAAATCGGGATTGAAGGCCA
>JBEKQR010000285.1:0-6181 GCA_049519515.1 Candidatus Korobacteraceae bacterium | reverse complement strand
TTGATTGTCAAAGATGGCGATATATCTGACGAAATCTCGCAACTCATCTCAAGCGAAGCGATCGATTTGGTGATTGTTGGTACCCGCGGCAGGACTGGGATCAAGAAACTCCTGCTGGGTTCGGTGGCCGAAAAAATCTTTCGTAATTCGCCTTGTCCAGTGGTGACCGTCGGGCCCAATGTTCGAGTCCCTCGGGGCCCGGGAGCAGAACTTACCCACGTTCTCGTGCCCACCGATTTCTCGCCTTCCTCGAGATCTGCTCTGGAATATGCCCAATTCGTCGCACGCCAGCACCACGCGAGGTTGACGCTACTCAACGTCCTTGACGGACCCATTAGCGACGTCCAACAGCTTCTGGGAAGATCCCGGGCCGGCCTTCGGGACTTCGCGGCCGGGGAAGCGCTTCTGACTTCCGGCCCTGCGCTCGTCACACGTGCGGGACCGGTTGTTGAAACTGTCCTGAACTTCGCCCACAAGGAACGTGTAGACTTCATCGTTCTCGGGGTCCGGTCCGCGGCTGGCCTGAAGGATCATGCGATATGGCCAAACGCTTACGGAATAGTGTGCGGCGCACCCTGCCCTGTTCTTACTGTGCGAGATCACCAGTTGTAATCCATCTCTCCTTTGGGCTGCCCACGTTTGGGCAGAATGCCGAATCTTGGGCGGACCATCCCTACTTACCGCGTCACGGGCTCAGCAAGAGGAAATCTATCCTGCGTATCTGGACGGATTTATCCGTAGCTCCCGACCAAAATCCTGGAATGACGGTTCGGCAACGAACGTGCACTCTTCCTGTTTGGAGCCGAACGGGAACACACGATGACAAGGCTCCTAAGGGAGAAAGACAATGCCCTACGTAATCAATAAGCAGTGCTCCGAAGAGGATATCGCCCCTGCCGTGAATGCATGTCCATACGGCTGCATTTACCCCAACAAGAACGCGTTTCTTGGACAGCCGGCATACGTAATCGATCCGGAGCTGTGCACCGACTGCGGCGCCTGCGCCTTGGCCTGCCCGTCAGGCGCGTTTGCTCCGGCAGTGGAATTCGGGCGGTATGGTGAAGTACCCACCTACCGAATTGGCGCGGCTCGCGATACGCACATTAGTGTTGGTCCGATTGCAGCACCGGCGGAAACGCCAGCTTTTGAAGTCATCATGAACGAATTGAGCGATACGTTCGTGGCGTCGCACGTATACACGAAAGCCGCCAGCCGCAATTCGCGAACTGGCGTTACTCCGCCTCCGGCTGCAGATGAAATGCCGGCGTCCGAAGTAATCATGAAGGAATGGATTGATACCTTCGTAGCGTCGCATGTGTAGCGCGGCTTCTTGTCCGCGCGATGGTCGCCCGGGATGCTGCAGCCGGAGCTAGGCGGCGATGGGGAGAAATTCCGGATGGCTCTACGCGCTCGGCAGAGAAAGGGCGCTAGTTCATAAGCCGCAACCGCGAGGAGATTTGTCATGAGTACCACTGCTTCAGCATCCGCGCTCGCTGTCCGTAACATTCTGGTTGCGACGGATTTTTCTCCCTGCTCGCAACGCGCCCTGCTCCACGCGGTTGCCGCGGCTCGACGTTTCGGCTCCACGCTCCACCTGGCTCACGTTGTAACCCCGACGATGTTCTCTATGGTTTCTCCTGAGGGTTAACGTTCCATAGGACCGCCAGACGAGCAGAAACGCCGAAACCGCCACTACGAATCCTGAGAGTGCTCGAGAACCGAAAATGAAACTACCTTCGCAAAAGAAAAAGGAAGACTGGCCCCCACCGCAATGGAGAATGCTGATTTTCTACGGGATTGTTACGCTCTTTATGTTGTGGGTGTGGCAAGAGGCCGCGCCTCAAGCAGTGGTGCGCACAATCGCGATAGCGATCCTCCTTGGAGTTTACAAGCCGGAGGAAGGCATCAGGAAAATCGTGGCTCTCGTGATGCTCATGGTCCTTATCCCGGCCTTCATAGCCCTTGCGCAGAGCATTTGGTTCCACATGCCCTTATGGCAGCGCGGACTCGTCATTCTCATAGGCATTTTGATAGCAGCCGCTGCAGTTCGCGGAAAGTCCCACAGTTAACCCCAATCGGTCCTGCTCCGATAAGCAGTAAAGGAGAATCACCATGAAAGCCAAAGTGAACGGCAAGCAGATGGATTTCGAAGAATTCGGGCACAAGATGATGATGGAGACGAGAGACGAACTCGCGACACGGGATATATGTGCTCTCCACCTCCACTCGTCCAATGACGATATCCAACCGAAAATCTCACACCTCAACTCACTCATCACCCAATTGAAAACGCGAGCCGCCGCGCTCTGTTCGTCACTCTACGACCGCCCCGACCCGGTGAGCGATATCGCCATGGTAGCGCTCACGGCGGCGATCATCACGCTCGCGGTATTCTCGGCGGTCGTCTGTGTGGCGTCAGCCACAAGCCACACGATCACGTTGCACCTTTTTGGGTTCTCGCTTCCCCTCGCTGAGTACCACCAGGCGCTCCTCCCAGCGCTCGATCAGCCATGCGTATTCCAAGTTCGCCAGATACTCCGGTAGAATGGGCCATATTCTTCAACAGCAAGGAGTCCTCATGGCCAAGGTTCTGATTGTGCATGGTGCCGGCATGAATATGCGAGGCAAGGCGCAGCTAGAGGTCTTCGGCACAATGACGCTGCCGGAGTATGACCAATGCATACGCAAGTATGCCTCTGAGCTATCGCTGGAGATCGAAATCTTCCACTCCAACATCGAAGGCGAAGTCGTTAATAAGTTCTACGAGGCGCACGAGCGGGGCTTCGATGCCGCCATCATCAATCCTGCTGCCTTTATGAGCGGCTACCCGGCGCTGATGGCCGCCATTTCGCAGGTGCGCTTCCCGACGATTGAGCTGCACATCTCCAATCCGGCGCGAGCCGGAAAGATTTCCGAGGTGGCGCGGGTCACGCGCGGGGTGGTGACCGGCTTCGGCATTTTCGGCTATTACCTTGCGCTGCGCGGGGTTACGGAGCTGCTGAAGGCCCAATAACCGGGTCGATCTCGAGAGCCCAGCCGGCGAAACGCCGAAGCGCGCTTTTTGCCGACAAGATCAGGAGGAGACAATGGCACTTGTTGCATTGGCAGATGTAACGTATCGTTTCGCGACTCCAAGCCTGGCGCTCATAGGGCTGGGGTGCTCCAGGGAGGCAGGCGCGCAGATCAAGGCACTGGGAGCGCAGCACGTACTGCTGGTCACCGATAAGGGAATCATGAAGCTCGGGCTGGTCGACCAGATTAGAGCACAACTTGAAAGCGCAGGACTCCAGGTCACCGTATTCGACGGGGTCGAACCCGATCCGTCCGAAAGGAACGTCCACGCTGGCGCCAGCGTGTACCTGGCGAGCCAGTGCGACGCGCTGGTATCGTTGGGCGGCGGCAGCTCGCACGACTGCGCCAAGGGGATCGGCATGGTTGTCAGCAGCGGCGGCGATATTCTCGACTACGCCGGAATCGACAAGCTTAAGAAGCGGCTGCCGCCCTTTGTGGCTATCAATACCACCGCCGGCACCGGAAGCGAGGCGACCCGCACCGCGGTAATCACCAACTCGGAAACGCACGTCAAAATGCTGATTGTGGATGCCCGCTGCCTGCCGGCGGTCGCCATGAACGACCCCCGCCTGATGGTCGGAATGCCAGCCGCGCTGACCGCTGCCACCGGCATGGACGCCCTGACGCACGCGGTGGAAACATATGTGGCGTTGCCGTCCACTCTAGTTACCGATGCGCTGGCCATACAAGCCATTAAGGTAATCGCGCGCTGGCTGCGGCCAGCCGTCGCCAACGGCAACAACCTGGAAGCGCGCGACAAGATGGCGTACGCGGCTTACATGGCCGGCATGGCTTTTGCCAACGGAAGAGTAGGCTGCGCGCACGGTATCGCTCATCAGTTGGGCCGCTACGGTATTCCGCACGGGATACTTTGCGCCGTCCTGCTGCCCTATGTCTGCGAATATAACCTGATTGCGGCGCCGGAAAAGTATGCCGAAATTGCCGCTGCCATGGGCGAAAGGATCGAAGGGCTTACCGTCATGGAGGCTGCCGCCAGGACGCCGGCGGCCATTCGCCGCCTGAACAAGGATATCGGGATCGCCGCCAATCTGACGGAGCTGGGGGTAAAGGAAAGCGACGCGGAGATGGTAGCCCGGGGCGCAATGAATGATCTTACCCGGACCACCAATCCACGGCAGCCGGTTCCGGTCGAGGAGATGCTCATGCTCGTCCGCACAGCTATGGGAACCCCGCTGGGTAAGGCGGCGGGGGCCTAAGCTCTAATCTTCCGTTTTACTTCCGCGCTGTGATATGGATTACTGCGAGCACGCGTATCCTGGGGCGGTCGTCCCCGCGGGTCGGGCCGCCTACGGAAGCAGAACAACGGCTCCAGCACTGCCCATAGCTCATCCGTAACTTCCCGTCGACCACGGATAGGCGCGCTATCGGAGTATCCCAGAGCACCTCCAGAACACCTAAAACTAAATCGTGTAGCTCCCTATTGAAGCGATATCCGCCGAGACCATCAGACATCAATTGGGCTTTAATCAGAATATCGGGAGCGAGCTAATTTACCCCGACGTTGACGACCTTCAGGAGCTTCGGCTGACCCTTCTCGATCTGAATAATGCTCACCGCACTCAGGCCGTCGCCGTTCGGCGTAAATGAGAAGGTGCCGAGTACGCCTTCATATCCCTGGGTAGCCAATATGGCTTGACGGATTTTGTCGCGATCTTCCCCGGCCTTCTTGATGGCGTTAACCAGGAGGTGGAGACCGTCATACGTCCAAGAGCTGAGCATGTCGGGTTCCTCATTGTATTCCTTCTTGTAGGCATTGCAGTAGCTTTTGTTCGTCTTGCTCTGTCCCGGCACGGCGTCGACCACAGCCCAGATCCCCTCGGCAGCCTCCTTGGCCAGGTTCAGGCTGTCGTTCGATGCGGAGCTGGGTGAGCCGATATACTTGAAAGGGGAACCGAGTTGGCGTACTTGGCGCTGGATCACCGCCGTGTCGGGGGCGGGAGAGTAGACGACCATGACCTGCGCCCCGGCATTCTTCAGTGAGAGCAGAAGTGGGGTGTAATCCTTGTCCTGGGGCTTGAACCTCTCCCGTTTAACCATATCAAGGCCATATTGCTTTGCATATTTTTCGATCAAGTCTCCGCCGCCTTGTCCAAAGGCTTCCATATCGTTCAGGATTCCGATCTTGGTGAACTTAGTACTTTCCTTGATGAACTTGACTATGGCGCCGGCGGCAATGGTGTCATCGGGCCGCACGCGGAATAGCCAGGGATTTCCCTGCTTGGTGAGGTTGACATTGGTGCCTCCGATGATCGTTGGGATTCCGTAGCCTTTGATTGTGTCGGACATGGCAAGGATCTGAGTACTTCTGACGGAGCCGACCACCGCCAGTACCTTTTCCTGTTCCACGACTTTCTGGAGCGCTGCCAGCGCGCCGGGATTAGTGGAACGGTTATCTACCATCACGAGCTCTACCTTCTTCCCGTTCACACCACCCGCCGCATTGATTTCCTTGACAGCCAGTTTGATGGACTTGATCTGGAGGGCGCCTTCTGCCGCTGAGTCACCGGTAATCGGCGGAATGAATCCAATCTTGATTTCCGCCGCCATTCCAATACCGCGGCCGACCACTGCCAGCACTATGAGGGATAACAGACCTACCGTAAATGTGCGGTGGAAGCTTTTCATCAGGAATCTCCTTTTTCCAGCTCTGCAATGGCAGAATTGTACCGCGCGGAAGCGATTTTGCGGCATCGGCATCTCGCTCGTTTCGGCCCGACAGTTCCCGTTTTGGGCCAAACGAGTGAGAACGGCTGTGGCTGTTGAAAAACTCGCTTTTGGCGAGAATCACCCCAAAAACAGGTGACCGGAAATGTATAGCCGACCAGAGAAGATCGTTTGTAGGGCTTCCTGACACGATTTTATTTTGAGCGATTTCTCGGAATCGAGTTTTTCAACAGCCACGGCTGTTCACAACAGTTACATTTTTTGAGTTCACCAGTGTGACAACCCGGTGTTGCCGCCATGCCTCGAAGATTCAGAGTTCGTGGAGTGAATGACACCTGACGTACCAAGGAAGAGCTGCTTACCTGTAGATGATTTTGTAGATGCGAATTCCTCCAAAAGCAATAAAACTCAGCAAGATTTAGTA
>JBEKQR010000284.1:0-6185 GCA_049519515.1 Candidatus Korobacteraceae bacterium | reverse complement strand
TGAACCGGCCAACCAGCCTGCGCTTCAGATACGGATGCAGCACGCTTTCAAACTCGGCCCAGCTATCGTCGCGAATGCCGATGGCCAGGTTCTCGCAACCGCCACGCTCGAAAAACTTCAAAATGGTATCGGCGGCCTGCTTGTAGTGATGCTTGGCCAGCTCCGATACGTGCCGGCCGATATGGCCGGCGTCGTAGCCGCTCCAGCCCTCGGTTTCGCCCATTCGCGGCAGTTCATTGAATAAACCTATGACCTCTTTGCACTGCTCGTTCTGGTAGTCAAACAGCCTTGCCTTGGTGCGGTCGACGGCGCAGATGCAGATCCGCGGCGTGTATTGCAGCATGGGGGCAAGCGCTTGCAAATGAAAACGGCGGTTGATGAACAGCCGCGTCCCGTCCAGCCACGCGGGAAGATCGTACTCGCGCCAGAAGTTCTGGGACGAGTCGGCGAAAATCACCTTGGCCCGGCCGCTGTTTCCGTGCAGGCGCTCCGCCAGGCCGAGGATGCGGTCGAGATCGGCGCGGGAGCAGCGGTTGCGCCCTGATTTCTCAATCTCGCGCAGGGCGTTGCGAACCAGGTCTTTGACCAGAATCGCCTCTTCGCGATGCGACTGGTTCTGGGGAGCGCCGGGCTGATAACAAAAAGTGACTGCACATCCTTGCGCCGATTCGAAATCGGCCAGTTCACGGATTTCCGTTCGCGTAATCATCGGCACCTCCTGAACTCTTGACGTGTCGCGCGTGGCCGCCAGCGGCGGCCGTTTCGCCAACGCCGGGGCGGTCTCCGGGGCTCCTCCGGCGCATCCGCGGAGCTTACTGTGGGCCGGCTTCAGGCGGACTTGGAATGCTCGATCAGTTTGTTCCGCAGTTGCTCGTTGACCGGCAGGGCCCGGCGAAGCTGTTCGCGCGCGCTGGCGATGGAGGCCCGCACCTCTTCCGGCTTGCGGCCCCCGATCACGGCAATCTCCTGCACGGTGAAGCCTTCCATGGTAAACAGGATGAAGGCCTCGCGGTCTTCGTGGCGGGCAGTGCGCAGCGCCAGCTCGACCATCGCCACCACCTCGTCGCTGGCCGCAATCTCTTCCGGTGTGGCCGTGCGCCCGTCGGCGATGAGGTCTTCGTTGGTAAGCATTTCATCCGGATGATGGAACTGGAGCATGGCTTCATCGCTGCCGCTGGCCACTTCTCCGCGCACGCTGGAGTCCAGCCCAACCCGCTGCTCCTGGTCCCGGGCCTGCTGGCTGAGACGATCGATGGCGGCGCGCGACAAAAAGTACAGCCACGGTTCCAGGGTTACCTTCTCAGGCTTCTCCGTACGCCCATCCAGGGCGCTGGCGATAGCCTCGTCGATGACCTCCTCAACGGTGATCTGCTGCAGGCTCAACTGCCCGCTGTTGCTGCGGAAGCGCAGCTCGCGCTCCACGAAGCGCTTCCACTTCTCCAGATTGGCGTTCAGCCAGACGCTGATGTCCTGATTGGAGACCAGGTCGGGCTGCACCGCGGCGAGGGTCTCCTCGAAGGGAACCTGCGGTTCCTCGCGCGTACGCTCGACCCGCCGCCGCCGCGGCCACTTCCACTCGGCGCGCAGGTGGTCCATGTGCTTGGCGAGTTGTTCCTTCAGGCTGTCGAAGCAAAGCTTGATGGCGCCGACTGCGGTGTCAGCGGTCTCGCGCGCCGCCAACTGTCCCGAAGGCAGGCGCAGAGTCACCGCCACCACAAAGCCGGTCTTCGGGTGTTCGCTCACCGAACCGATGATGGAAACCATGTCCGGCCGAAACACCTGCAGCCGCTTTTGCAGCTTTTCAATTTGCTGAGTGATGTTTTTTTCGAGGTCGGACGTCTTGAGAAGTTTGTACGTGAAATGCACGTTCATGCGTGGGCTCCGGACAGGAGTTGTTCCCAGCCGTCTTCCTGTGCCCGGAATTCTACACCTAACAGAAGCCGGGAGCGAAATTAACGTTGCTTTTTCGCTCGAAGAAAGGCTTGCGCCAGCACAATTTGCGGGGTTGCGAGGGCGATTTTCCGAGCACGCGGCGTGCCACTTGGAAAGGCAGAATAGTGGCGGTCGGTAACGCCGCCGCCCACGGCGGCGGGACCCATAACCTGAACCCGTGGTGCCCCATCAGGTTAGCGCCGCGCAGTTCGGCGCTAACCTGGGTTCGGCAGCATTGCTGACCCACCTTAGCTCCGCTACGACCACCCCGGCGCTCCGCGAAGGTGGGGCACCCGGCGGATGTGGGGCACCAGCAGCTTTCTGTCAGACGGCGATGGTAAAGGTAGTCTCGTCACGCACCACCGGGCGATACAGGGTGTCGCGCTCCAATGGCTGGCGGCCGGCTTCCTTGATGAGGCGAATCAGATCATGCCGGCGCAGTCCCTGTGGAGTCGTGGCCCCGGCGTCGTGATAGATTTTTTCTTCCACCACGGTGCCATCGATGTCGTCGGCCCCGAAGCGCAGTGAAATCTGTGCCACCTTAGGGGTCATCATCTGCCAGTAGGACTTCACGTGAGGAAAGTTGTCCAGCAGCAGCCGCCCGGCCGCAATCTGCTTGAGGTCCAGCATCCCGGTCGTGGTGGACAGGTGGCGGAGCATGGTATTGGCCGGATGGAACGAGAGCGGAATGAAGCACTGGAAGCCGCCGGTCTCGTCCTGCAACTGGCGCAGCCGGAGCAGATGGTCCACCCGGTCTTCGTCGTTCTCGATGTGCCCATACAGCATGGTGGCGTTCGACTTGAGTCCGATCTGGTGGGCGATGCGGGCGGCCTCCAGCCACTCGTTGCCGTCGATCTTGTGATCGCAGATGATGGCCCGCACGCGCTCGTTGAATATCTCCGCTCCCCCGCCGGGCATGGATTCGACGCCGGCCTCTTTCAGCTTGAGCAGAGTGTCGCGAATGGAGAGCTTGGCGCGCTTGGCGAAGAAGGCAATCTCCACCATGGTGAAGGCCTTCAGGTGCACCTGCGGGAACCTCTCCTTCAGCCCGCGAACCAGGTCGAGGAAGTACTCCAGCGGCAGGTCGGGATGCAGCCCGCCCACGATGTGGAACTCGGTCACCGCCTCGGTGTAGCCGGAGGCAGCCGAACGCCAAGCCTCCTCCAGGGCCATGGTGTAAGCGCCGGGAGCGTTCTTCCTGCGTCCGAAGGCGCACAACCGGCAGGCGGCCACGCAGACGTTGGTGGGATTGATGTGCCGGTTGACGTTGAAGTAGGCAACATCGCCGTGCATGCGCTCGCGCACGTGGTTCGCCAGCCAGCCCACGGCCAGAATGTCTCCGCTCTGGTAGAGCGCGACGCCGTCTTCAAAGGCCAGCCGCTCTTGCCGCATGACCTTCGCGGCAATCGGCCGGAGCCTGGGATCGCCGGTCTGAAATGGGCGATGGTTGTTTTCTTCCGTAGACATTATCTCTGGCTTTGATGATAACGCAGCCGGACGAGATAGCGTAACCGTTTACACTCTTACGTTTCACGTTTCACGTCGCCAGGTTTATGTTCTGCGTTGCCCGTTTCACGTTTCCTGAAAACCGTTATGTGTTTTGAAAGGGCGCGGCTTCAGCCGCGCCACAGAATCGCCCTTTTCTTAAACCCCTCGCGGGCTTCAGCCCGCGAGGGATCTGCCCGTTACATCGGGCTGAAGCCATGCCCCTGCAAAACTCAGGAGTTCCAGGAAGCAGAATGAACCAATTCATCTCAACAGCAGCAGGTCGCAGGCCACCAGCACCAGCAGCAGCATGGAAATCAGGCCGTTCATGGTGAAGAAGGCCGCATTCAGCCTGCTCAGATCGTCAGCCTTCACCAGCGAGTGCTCGTAAACCAGCAGTGCTCCCACCAGCAGCACGCCGGCCACGGCGATCCAGCCCAGGACGAATGCGTAGGTCATCCACAGGAAGAAGGCGAAGGCGATCACGTGAAAAATGCGCGCCAGCAGGAGCGAACGAGCAATGCCAAAGAAGCGCGGAACAGAATGCAGCTCGGCGCGGCAGTCATGTTCGTAATCCTGGCAGCTATAGAGGATGTCGAAGCCGGCCCCCCAGAACATGACCGCGCCGGTCACGATCAGGATTCTCGGCTCCAGGGCGCCGCGGATCGCCACCCAGGCCGCCGCCGGCGCCAGTCCCATTGCCAGCCCCAGGAACAGGTGCGTCCAGCGCGTGAAGCGCTTGGTGTACGAGTAGCCGCAGATGATCAGCAACACCAGCGGAGAACAATAAAACGCCAGCCGGCTGAGCATCCAGGCAGCCAAAATCAGCAGCAGCGAAGAGGCAGCGACAAAGCAGAAGACAAACTGCCGGGAGAGCAGTCCGGCGGGCAGGGCGCGGGCGGCAGTGCGCGGATTAGCGGAATCGATTTCGGCATCGGCCAGCCGGTTGAACGCCATGGCCGCCGAGCGCGCCGCCACCAGCGCCACCACCAGCCAGATGCCCTGCCGCAGGCTGGGCAAGCCGCGCGCAGCCAGCAGCGCCCCCGTGAGCCCGAAGGGAAGGGTGAGCGCCGAGTGCTCCCACTTGATCATCTCCAGGGTGGTTCCGAGATTGCGCAGCCAGGGCACGAATTTTATTCTAACCTCCTCGCATTTCCGATCTGGTTTCAAAGTTTCAAAGTTTCAAGGTTTCAGCCGCGTGCCCCACATCTGCCTGATTTTGGCAGATGTGGGCGAATTAGCATCCTGAAGAGCGGCCTGTATCGCATGTTCTACAATTTGAATCTGCAATACTTGTTTCTGGAGATTTCGTTGGCGAAAAAGCCTGAGGTCGAAATCAAGTTTCGCGTGGCCGACGTCGGCCGGCTGCAGCAGGCGCTGGCAGCGTCCGGCTTCCGTCTCGAGACCCCGCCCACGCACGAACTCAACACGCTCTACGACCGCGGGAATGCTCTGCGCCGCCGGGGCGAGATCCTGCGCTTGCGCAAGTATGGCGATCAGTGGCGGCTCACCCACAAGGCCAAGGGGACGGCGGGCAAACACAAAATCCGGGCAGAGCACGAGAGCGCGGTCGCCGATGGCCCGGAGGTTGACGCCATTCTGCGCGCCCTGGGATACCAGCCGGTTTTTGTCTATGAGAAATTTCGCTCCGAGTGGAGCGGCGGCGACGGCAAGGTGGTCGTCGATCACACCCCGATCGGAGTCATCGCCGAGATCGAAGGCCCGCCGCGCTGGATCGACCGCACCGCGCGCCTGCTCGGCATAGACCCGGGCGATTACATCACCAAATCCTACGGCGAGCTTTTCCTGGAGTGGCAGAAGGCTACGGGCAGCGCGGCCAAGAATATGACGTTCCGCGAATGTAGAACCCGCCGGCCACGGTTTCAGTAGTTTCGAGTTTCTAGTTTCAAGTTTCGAGAGATGCTTTGACAAAATTGGAAGCTTGAAACTCGAAACTGGAAACTCGAAACTTTCTTCAGTAGAGTTTCAAGTTTCAAGTTCTATCCAAGCACCTCTCGAAACTCGAAACTGGAAGCTCGAAACTTTCTTCACGCCGCCATTTTTTTCTGCTGTTGCGCGTAACCGTTCACGGCGTGGTACAGCGCCCGGTCGAAGAACTGCTCCAGTGCCAGCAGGAATTCGAGCTCGTTGACCAGCTCCAGCGCGCCTTCGCCCACCGCTTCGCGCTGCATAAACGACCAGAGATGTTCTTTGCCCAGAATCAGCGCCCAAACAAACTGCCCGATCGGAACCCCTTGTTCGGCGCGCCGCTGGCCGATCCGCGTGTAGTACTGCTGCACGTCCAGCTCCGTCCTGGCCACCAGCCACTCGCTCAGGTTGCGGTAGAGCACCTGCACCTCGTGCATCAGTTCATGCTCCGGGATCAAACGGTAGGCGTCGGTGCGGCCCGAGACTCTGAGCATCTGGACCAGCCCCTTGCCGAGCAACTCCGAATTGTACTCAATCAGGCGGGCAAACTTTATTCCGAGCATTGTTACCTCCGCTCTTCCTTAGAAGATGCAATTATCGAATGGGAAGTTCTTCAAGGTTTGAACCTGCAAAAGCGGTTTGGCGGGATTTCCTGCGCGCGCCCGGTCTTGACGCATTGGCCGGAGCGTTAAAACAGTTCGCCGGCCTCAACGCTCAACGCGCTTTTCGTGTAGCCTGCGCGCAAGCCGCCAAGTTATCCGTCACAATCGGGCCCGGCAGACGCATGGTTTGCAACTGCCGGGGTGAAAGACTCTACCCTTTGTGTCCGCCGCTGTGGC
>JBEKQR010000283.1:0-6204 GCA_049519515.1 Candidatus Korobacteraceae bacterium | reverse complement strand
CCAAACGCCCAATGCGGCACGCCTGGAAGGCGTGCCCTTTCAAAGATCCCCGGGCAACAGCAACTCTGGCGCCGCCATCGATCACTTCCGGGTCGTTACACTCGCACCAGTTCCCGCGAATAATTAGTCAGCAATTCGTTCTGTTTCTCGCCGACGTAGATGCAGTCGGTGATCCTCGGCCCGCCGGCGTCCTGCCGGTAAATCGTAGGCAACAGAAGGTCCACCACCATGCCCGCCTCGATTTTCTCCGTGCGGTTCTTGCCGATGATCGGATAAAACTCCGACTGCCTGATGCCGACGCCGTAGCCGCTGATATCGAGATAGCCCGCCTCGAACCCGGCCGCCGCCACAACCTTCCTGGCCGCCGCATCCACCTCGCCGGAGGTGGCGCCAGGACGCAAGGCGGCGATGGCCGCCGACTGCGCGCAGCGCAACAGCTCGTAGACCTGCGCCTGGCCCGGCGAAATCTCGCCCACGGCGACGGTGCGGCACATCTTCGAGCAGTAGCCTTCGCAAGCAGCCCCGAGATGAATCACGACAGCCTCTCCCGCCTCTATGCGCTTGGCGCTGGCGCAAGGGTGCGTCAGCAGGGCCCGCTTGCCGGAGACAACCTGCGGCCGGAAAGGAGAGCCATCCGAGCCGGCCTTCAGCATCGCGTATTCCGCCTCCGCCAGCACGTCCAGCTCCGTCACTCCGGCGCACACGGCTTTCGCCGCAGCGTCCATCCCCGCGGAGACAATTCCGCCCGCCCGCCGCATCAGCCGCATCTCCGCCTCGTCCTTGACCGCCCGGATCTTATAAAAAAGATCGGCGGCGCCGGCGAAGCTCTCCTCGGCAAACTGCTTGCGCAAGCCCTCATAAACGCCGAATGCCACGAAGTAGCGCTCGAAGCCGATGCGCGGCCGCTCGAAGCCGAACGCCTTGAAGCGCTCGATGCATTTGTCCACCAGGGTCTCGCGCGGAAATTCATAGCCGTAAGTGGCCAAGCCGGTCTCGCGCCGCACATAGGCCGCGTCCAGCCACAAGGTAACGGCACAGGCCTCGCCCTGCTGCGGAATCAGCAGCGCCAGGCACTCCATCTGGGTGAGCCCGGTGAAGTAGATCAGGTTCTCGCGGTTGTTGACGAAAAGAACGTCGAGCCCGAGCTCCGGCATCATGGCTTGCGCCTTGGCGATGCGCGCGTGAGTAAATGTGATCACAACGGCCTCCTCAGTGGTGTTGCGCGTGCCAGTGTATATGTTTACTGCGCAATTTTTCGCGCAGCGCTTCCGCAATCGCATTCGCCAAAGCAACTTTATCTATCCGGCCGCCGGTGCAGAACTTCTCCAGCACGCCGGCGCTGGCCTGCACCTCGTCGTGCGGGCCGGGCAGGCTGACGTACGTCGTCAATCCACACTGGCCGGCTGCGATGCGCACTCCCTCTTTCAAATGGCGGCCGGTTCCGGCCTGAAACTTGACGATCCACGGCGTCGCCGCCTCCGCGTCGATCTTCAGCACCGCCTCCACGCTGAAGTCCTTGTCCTCGGCGCCAACTCCTCCCGTGGTGATCACCAGTCCCACGCCGCGTTCGGCCGCGTCGCGCAGGGCGCGGGCAATGGCGTGCACGTCGTCTTCCAGCACTCCGCCGAACTCGGCCTCATAACCGCGCCGCTTCAACAGTGCCAGCAGGAAGGGAGAATTCGTGTCCTCGATCATCCTCCGCCTGACTTCGAAGCCGGTGGCGTAGACGATGGCGCGGCGCAACACGCGGCGTTCGATCTCGCCGGCCATCTCCGCGCTGCGCGCCGCAATCTCCGGCGCGTCCATCTCCGCGCAGCCGATCAGCCCCATGATGCCGGCGGAGTCGATGTAGGCATCCGGCTTGACCGTGAGACCTTCGACCATCCGAAGCTGATCCAGCAAGAACTTCTGCCGGCCGATGATCTGGCGCATGTCGATGGTCTTTACGAGAATGTCGAGGCAGATGTGGTCGTCGCGCACGTCGACCACCAGCACCTCGCGCGCGGGCAGCTCCAACGCCTCGGCAACCTTCGCCGCCACCGCGCCCAGGTTCACCCGCTGCAGGTCGAGTCCGTAGATACGCAGCTCGGTTTTCTCAAGCAGATTGAGTTGCACGCAGCGCCCCCACGGTGCCGGCCGGGGTGCCGGCGACTTCCAGCTTCATGTCGAGCAGCGGAGCGTCGATGATGCCGACCCCGATATCGAGGATGTCGATGCCTCTGCCCCGCAGGCCGGCAATGTCCTCGACCTGAATGCCATTGGCGAAGGCCAGCTTGACCCGCTGACGGCAACCGGCTCGGCGGAGCGCTTCGTGAGCGGCTGTGAAATCGGCGAGCTCGCCGGTATCGATCATGAGGATGTCCGCGCCGTTGCGTGTTGCCGTAAGCGCTTCCTCGGCCACCGAGGCGAACTGGCCCTTGAGCTGGATCACCTTCAGCTTGTCCGTGATCGACTTCACCGCCCGCAGGGTCGGCTCGATGCCGCCCAGCATGCGGACAAAATTCTTGTCGAGATACAGGAAAGGCTGGTCGGTAATGCGGAAAGCCGCCCCACCGCAGGCGACCGCTTGGCGGACAATCTGCTTCATCTCCGGAGGCATTTTTTTCCAGGCGCCGCAAACGATCTTCATCTCGCCGCCGGCGAGCTGAACGGCGCGGCGGGCGGCTGTGGCAATGCCGGAGGGCTTGGCCAACTGGCCGATGGCAAACTCTTCCGCCATGGCGATCTGCTTGGCGCTGCCGGCGATCCGCGCCAGCACGCTTCCCGGCGTTACCTCGGCGCCGTCGGCCCGCAGCCAGTAAGCCTTGATCTCCGCTTCCGCCAAAGCGGCGCGCAGGCGGGCCACTCCGCAGAGAATGCCCTCGCCGTCGGCGAGGATCTCGGCCGTGAATTCCCGGCCGGTAAGGCCTGAAAAAATGATCTCTCGCACATCACGCTGCATGTTGGCCGTCTGCACTACACTGCCTCCCTTTTGCGTTGGGACAATTTTGGATGGGTGCCTCTCCTTGTTTCTGTTGAGCCTGTATAAATAATGCCCGAAGCTATTTGCAGCGTCCCTACGGGACTCGAATCAATTTCTATCGCCACCCCGCACTGAAGTGCGGGGCTAACAAACATTGCGCCTACGGCGCGTTGCTCTTTGAACGGGCGCAGGGATAACGCCGCGTAGCGGCAATGCTGCGGGGTCCCCAGGAAACGCCGCTTTTGCGTTTCCTGGGGTGCAAGTTAGCCCAGCGCTTCAGCGCTGGGAGGGCGAAAGAGAGATTGTAGAGCCCCGTAGGGGCGACGCAATGGTTTTCGCACATGCTCTTTAGCCCTCAGGGAATTCGTCACCTCTTCTCCTGTCGGGTTATTGAATCAGTTCTATCTCCCGGCGGCGGCGCGGGCCTTCACCCCGCGCTGCTTGAGCCACTTCGGCATTAGCTGGCGGTCCACCCGGGCGGAAACTTCGGGGGCTTTGCGCACCAGCAGCTCCGCCAGCGGCTCGCTGACGTTGATGCCGCCCATGGCGCCGTCGAAGATGATGACGTTGTCGCTCTTCGCCGCCTTGTAGGCGAAGTGCATGGCGTCATCCAGTTCGTCGGCCACGACGGCGTACTTCATGTACTCAAGATTCTGCGGATCGTTGTTCAACAATTCCGCCTGCTTCTGGCCCACCACGACGGTCGGCACGTGCTCGGAGAAGAACGCGCTCGGATATCCGCCCCAGGCATAGTTGTGGACCACCATTCTGATGGCCGGGTTTACCGGAGCGATGCCGTCCACCAGCGGCTTGCCGTCCTTGCCGTAGAACGCCTCCGTGTACCAGGTGTACGGCGGCAGCGGCAGGTCGAGATCGAACAGGTCCTGGTTGGCGCCGACGAAGTTGGCGTAGATCACGCCGGCGGCGAAGACGTACGGCACCGGGCAGGGGAAGTCCAGGCCGGCGATGCAGTCCTTGATCTCGCCCAGCAGGGTCATGATCTTGCCGTAATATTTCAGCCCCTCGACCGTGATCTGATCGTTCAGCGCGTAGAGATCGTTTTCCGCGCTGACGCCCACCACCCCGCTCGGAGACATGTTCAGAAAAGCGGTGAAGGCGAACTTCTGCTTCACGAACTCGGAGTCGAAGATGGCGCGGGCGGTGAAGTTGGCGCCCCGCGGTCCCATGTTCCAGTGGTAGGTGGAGCGGGTCTCGATGCGCGCGTACGACATGCCGAAGGGCTTGACCGCGCGGTCCACCTGGCGATGGAAGTGCACCTCGCGCACGTCGCTGTTGTGCACGTGCACGATCCAGTCGGCGTCGTAGATGGCCTTGATGCCATAGAGCAAGCCGATCTCGGTCTTGATCTCCACCCCCGGATCGATGGGCGCCACTCCGGTGGCCTTGCCCTGGTAGTGCTCGTCCAGCTTGTAGCGCTTGATGTATTCCTCGGTCTCGCGAAAACGCAGCCCGACGCCGGCGCGCAGGCGAATGTTCTGGGTCCCGGTGCGGGCGGCGATCACGTCGCGCACCGCGCGCAGCAGTTCGGCGTAGGGCTCCCCGCCCAGAAGCGTGAAGCCGTGGTGCGAAGCGCACACGTTGACCGACTGCCCGGGCTTGATCATCGACATGTCGACCCGCTGCAACGCCTTTTCCGCGGCCTTCCTGACCGCGGCGATGCCGGCCTCCGAGGGATAGATCACGGCAGGCGTATCGGTGAACAGGTCTTTCACCAGCAGCGAGGTCATCTCGGGATATTCGGCAAGGCGCTTGGTCACCAACGCGGGCGCAATACCGTACTGCGAAGCGCGTGGCGCCATCGGAGTAATCGTATTGGGCTTGGATGTCTTTTCGCGTCTCATCAGCGATCCCTCCTCTTCGGCTTGGCAGTCCGGCTGGCTTTGCTCGCCGGACGCCCCGGCTTAACACCCCTGTGAGTTTTGCTCGCTGGGGACCCCGGCTTGGCCCCCGGTTTCTCACCCCAGTGAGCTTTGCTCGCTGGGGACCCCGGCTTGGCCGCAACCACCTTCTTGAAGAGCTCGATGTCTTCCTCGAAGTAGAATCCGCGGCTATCGTATTTGGCCTTGACCTTTTCCGGGATGTTCCAGACCGCCGGAGTCAGCCCGTACCACTGGCAGCCCGGGGGACGTTCGGGGGTGATTCCGGCCGCCTGCAACAGCCGCAGCACGGGCTGGATGCACTCCACCTTACAGCCGGTGCGAACCCCGGTTTTCCGGGAGATTTCTTCCGGCGAAGTTGCCCCCTTGAGAATGGCGCTGGCCACCTCTTCGGCGCGCGTGGCCGTGCAGTAACAGATGATCTGTTCCGGATTGAGATTGGCCTTGGCGCACAGGGCGGCAATCCCGGCGTAGGGCAGGTCATCGATGGCGATGCTCACCCGGTAAGGAGCCGCCAGCCGCTGCATCGTGATGCAATACACCGGACACCGCTGCTCGCAGGCGCCGCAGCCCCGGCAGTCCGCTTCTTTGACGACCGCCTTCTTGTCCGCCAGCGAGATGGCCAGCGTCGGACAAACGTCACTGCAGATGATGCAGCCGATGCACTTGTCCAAGTCGATGGCGGGGATCAGGGAAATCAGCTTCATCGCAGGACCTCCTGGGAGGGAAACCTTCTATTTAGATCAAGATGGCCAGAGGGGCAGTGATTGCAGTCACCCGCCGCTGTGTTTGAGCACTGGCTGAAAGGCGCCCCCACCAAGGTAAAAATCCCCTCTTTTCCTCAGTTTCCACACCTATGCACCAAAATGGAGTAATTGACCTGGCTGCCAGCAGGCACTAACCTCGCTATTCCAGCTACTCACCTCCGCGCGTGTGCGCTGGCGCGCCACCGACGGCTGGGAGCAGTCGGCATTGCAACAGTTAAACGTTTATAATCATAAACATACGGTAGCGGCATAAGAGCAGCACCAGAAATGCAGCAACTCGTAACAGGATTTTGGCTTCATAGTAACGGACGTACAATATTTAGTGGTACGCGCTTGACAAGCCCCAAATGACGTAGTAGTTTGACATTCCCCGGCTCTTTTTGGAGCCTTCGGGGGTCCAGAGATACCTTCCCATCCGCCGGGTTCCCGGTAAGGAGAATTACCGATGTCGGAAGTTTCAGCCAAGATCACGACCTCCAGCACGGCAGCCAGTGAGGCCGGCAATGCCGGTCCCCGCAAGAAGGCGCCCGGACTCACTTTCAAGCGCTTCTTCACTCAGGCGGGTCTCTCCCCATTC
>JBEKQR010000282.1:0-6230 GCA_049519515.1 Candidatus Korobacteraceae bacterium | reverse complement strand
ATGAAGGCGCGCGAGACCACCGTGGTCACATCGCCCAGGGCGCCGGTGCGGACCTTCTCCTTGCCAGAAAGCCACTTGCGGCGGAAGCGCTGCGTGTAGCCGACTACGGCGTCGACCCCGGATTGCTGGATCGCCTTCAGCACTCGCTCGGAATCCTCCAACTCGGTGGCCAGCGGCTTCTCGATCATCAGCGCATGTTTCTGCTCGATGGCGGCCATGATGGGAGCTACGTGCAGATGCTCGTCGGTCGAGATGATGGTGGCGGTCACCTCCGGCCGCTTCAGCAATTCCTTGTAATCGGTGGTCAGAAAATCGGCGCCCACCTTTTCTGCCACCAGCTTGCCGCGCTCGGGATTGATTTCCGCAATGCCGATCCAGTCCACCATCGGATGGCGGGCCGCCACTTCGCCACGGAACAAACCCACGCGGCCGGCGCCGACAATCGCCAGCCCAATCCGCTTCGCTTTACGGTCTCTCATTTCTGCCTCCCCAGCAGGAATATGAACTTCTGCTTTTCCGCCAAAAGTTACGAGCAATCACGCGGCTCAGCCGCAACGCCTGGGCGCATCAACATAATGCGGCATTAATTGCAATCTGTAGCTCTGCTGTCCGGTGCAGCCCGCAGTATATGTTCGGCTCAGAACCGTGTCAACGCGCTGAAGTGCCGCTGAGTCAGACTGAATCGTGTGTTCCCGAATAGAAAACCAGCGGGTGCCTCACTCAAGCTTCCTTTGCTTGAGTGGGGTAGTTCCTGGGTTGTTAGTTAGCCAGATAGATTGCACGCCTCCCACCGAATCAAGCGCTCTTCGCCTGCTTCTCCCGCAGCGCCATCAAAATCTTTTCCGGCGTAACTGGCAAGTCGCGGATGCGCACGCCGACCGCATCCTGAATGGCGTTCACAATCGCCGGCGCCGTCGGCAGCAGCGAAGGCTCGCCGATTCCCTTGGCCCCGTACGGGCCGGCCGGATCGGGCCGCTCGACCAGCCGGGTGACGATCTCAGGAACGTCCAGCGCCGTCGGCAGCACGTAATCGGTGAACTGCGGATTCTTCACCTTGCCTTTTTCGAGCACCATCTCTTCCATCAGTCCGAAGCCGACGCCCATCGCCACGCCGCCTTCCACCTGTCCTTCGGTGAGCAGCGGATTGATGGCCGTGCCGCAGTCGTGGACGGCGACGATCTTCAGAACCTCCACCTCGCCGGTCTCGGTGTCAACCTCGACGTCGGCAATCTGGGTGGCGAAGACGTAAGCCGAATAAGGCTTGCCGTGTCCGGTTTCCTTGTCCAGCTTGGTGGTCACCGCGCCGAAGGTGCCGGCGCCGATCGGCGGCCGCCCCTTGGCCTTGGCGGCTTTGTCGGCCACCGCGCTGATCGCCAGCTTGCGCTCGGGGAAGTCCCGCAGATAGATAAAGCCGCCGCTGGCGGTCAATCCGCTGGCGTGAACGCCGAGCTCTTCGGCCGCCAGTTCCAGCAGGGTCTGCTTGGCCTGGGCCGCCGCGCGCTGTACGGCGTGGCCGGTCATCAGCGTGGTGCGGCTTGCGCCCGGACCGTGGTCGAAGGGAGTCAGTTGCGTGTCGCCGGCAATAAGCTTCACCTTGTCCACCGTGATGCCGAGCTCTTCGGCGGCAATCTGCGCCAGAATCGTGCCCGAGCCCTGGCCGATGTCGTTGGCCCCGGTGAACAGAGTCGCGCTGCCGTCCGCATTCACCTTTATGAACGCTCCCGCCGGGTTGGGAGCAGATGTGCCCCCGATGGGGTAAAACATGGCTGCCACGCCCTTGCCGCGTTTCTTCATGGGATATTGACCTCCTTCTTCCAGCCCGCCAGCTCGACCGCTTTCTTCATGCACTCGGTCAACGTCACCAGGGGGACTACCTGGCCGGTCGGCAGCGAGCAGTTATCCACGAACAGGTTCTTCAGCCGGAACTCGACCGGGTCCAGTCCCATCTCCGCCGCGATGGTGTCCATGTGCACCTCGTAGGCGAAGCCGAGCTGGGTGACGCCAAAGCCGCGCATGGCGCCGCCCACCGGATTGTTGGTGTAAACCAGGTAACCCTCGATAGTCACGTACTTGATCCGGTACGGACCGGCGGCATGCACACACGCCTTGCCCAGGGTCGACTGGCCAAAGGAGACGTAAGGACCGCAGTCGCTGATGATCTCCACTTGGCGGGCCACCAGCGTGCCATCCTTCTTCAAGCCGGACTTGTACCTGGTGATGTACGAATGCCGCACCGTCGAAGCATTGAACTCGTCTTCGCGCGTGTAAACCATCTTCACCGGCTTGCCGGTCTTCATGGCCATGATGGCCGCGTAGGGCTCGATGGTGAGTTCGCTCTTGCCGCCAAAGCCGGCGCCCACCGCCGGCGGGGCCACCCGGAGTTTGTTCATCGGAAGCTTCAGGGCTTTGCTCAAGTCGGACGCCAGGGCAAACGGGCGCTGCGTGCTGGTCATAACCAGCAATTCCCCGGCAAGCGATACCTCGGCTATGGCCGCGTGAGGCTCGATTTGAGCATGCTCGACGACCGGGGTGGTGATTTTTTCCTCGAAGATGACATCCGACTCTTTCCAGCCCTGCTCGATATCGTCGAAGCGGATTCGCTGGTGAAAGGCAATATTGCTCTCGCCGTTCACAAGCGGAGCGCCGGGCTTCATCGCCTCCACCGGATCGAAGACCCCGGGAAGCGGATCATACTCCACCCGGATCAGCGCCAGCGCGTTCTCGGCCGCCTCCCACGAGGTCGCCGCGACCGCGGCCACGGGGTCGCCAAAATACCTGACCTTCTCATCGGCCAGAATCGGCTGGTCCTGGTGGGTGAGGCCGTGGCGGTTGTACGGAACATCTTTGGCGGTGATGACCGACTTCACTCCCGGCAGCCTCTCCGCCGCCGAGGTGTCGATCTGCACGATCCTGGCGTGCGCGTGCTGGCTGCGCAGGGTCTTCCCGAACAGCATCCCTGGACGGGTAAAGTCGTCGCTGTACTGGCTCCTGCCCGTCACCTGCAGCAGCGCATCGGTTCTGGGAAGAGATTTTCCGACCACACTGTGGCTCATTTGCTTATCTCCACTTCGTCAAAGCTTCCATCCCAGCAAACTCAACGTCGGCGTTTGCTGGACTCCCGGTCCGTTGAGCCCAGGATATTCACGACCTTGAGCAATTTCGCGAGAAACCCGCTCCTGGGCACCTGATTAGGCTGGTAAATTGCTCAGTCTATCCTGAAAAGCTCCTGCGGACAATGCGGAAGTGAGGAGAGTGGTGGGTCATATGGGTGAGCACGTGCCCCATATCTGTTCACGTGCTACGTCTGCCCACGTGCCCCACATCTGCTTTAGTCAGCAGATGTGGGTTCTGACTGGTAGTACACGCTTCACTATTCGCGCTTCCGACGGGACAGCGGGCTGCTGGCGGCAAGCTCTTCCAGCAGCAAGCGCCGCTTTACCGGATCGGCGACGGTGCGCAGGATCTCCTGCCGGCGGCGCGAGAGCTCGTCGAGCCAATCCGCATACTCCGGCCCGAATTGCGCTTCCAGCGCCTGCCGCAGCCGGCGCGCGAAGGCCGGACTGACTCCGGAAGTGGAAATGGCGATCTGCAGCGCTCCCCGCCGGACAACCGCCGGATAGAAAAAGTCGCAGTGTTCGGGGTCGTCCACCACGTTGCACAGCACCCGCCGCCGTCGCGCCTCGGCATAGACATGGTGGTTCACCTCGGCCACAGAGGTGGCGGCCACCACCAGGAACGCGCCCTCCAGATCATCCGGTTCGAAAGCCTTTTGCCGGTACTCGACCTCTCCGCTTCGCGCCCACTCCAGCACCCGCGGTGTGGCCGTGGGAGCCACCACCGAGACGGCTGCTCCGCTGGCCAGCAGGCCGCGAATCTTGCCCTCGCCGACCTCTCCGGCGCCAACCACCAGGCAGCGGCGTCCGGCCAGGTTCAACATCATGGGAAACAACTGGCGCCTCTCACTCATCGCGTCTGATCCGAAAGCCCCAGGTAGCGGGCGGCCTTTGCCACGCAGTCTTCCAGCGGAAGGCTGGTGTCAATGGTGAGATGTTCGAAGGCGATGGGCTCAAAGCTCGCCTTCAGTCTCCGGTAAAGCTCGAAGTTGCGATTGCGCGCCGGGTGTCCGGTGGCCGCCGGGGACCCCAGCGAACGCTGTTGTTGCGTTTGCTGGGGTGGTTGTTGCAAACGCCGGTGGGCTTCCTCTTCCGGGCAAACGCAGTGAAGAATTCTCCAGGGAACCGCCAGGCGCGCCGCTTGCTCGACCGCGAGCCGCAGTTGAGCGGCGCGCGAGTAGACGCGCCCGTCAATGTACACGCGCAGCAGCGGGTCCTTGCGCAGCAGATACGCGGCAGCGGAGAGCATCATGGCGCCGCAGAGATCGTCCTGCGCGCGCGAGTAGTCGGTATGCGCGGCGCCGAAAATGGCCTCGCGGATCGTGTCCTTGTCGAGCACGGCGCTGGCAGACCTGCCCGCCAGCGCGCGGGCTAGCGTGCTCTTTCCGCTTCCGGGAAGTCCGCAAAGAATAATGAGCATCGTGCAACTACCAGGGGTTAGAGGTTAAGGGATTAGCCGGGAGCAGTCAAAGAGAGTAGCTGCTCCCCAATCCCTGCCGAGACCCACGGCTACTGCCTGGAAAAGCTGCCCTCCACCAGCGCAACTTAAAGCGCCGTTGCGTGTCAAAGACAACATCATAGCTTCCCAACGCCAGCGCGCCAACCACGGTGCTGGGATGTCCAAGTGGTGGCGCGCTGACTTGGAAACTCCGGAGAACCAGTCATGAAGAAACAAGCGTTCCTGAAGCTGGCAATGGCGTGCACTATGCTCCTGCTGACGCCGTTGTTGACTGCCTACCCCCTGCAGAAGAGCATTGCCGAGCTGCAGCAGGACCCAATGCGCTACCACAACCAGGAGGTGATCGTGTACGGAACCGTGGTGCGGTCGATTGCGTTGGTGCTGGGCGCGGGCATGTTCGAAATCGACGACGGCACCGGGCGCATGTGGGTTTACAGCGAACGCTTCGGAGTGCCCGCCAGAGGCGTCCAGGTCTGGGTGGCGGGGGTCGTAAGCCCGGCTGTCAGCATCGTCGGGCGGAGCTTTGCCACCGTGATGCGGGAAACACAGCGCCGCAGATACGATTAGCGGAAGCCGCCGGACGCGCTTGACGTTACTTTGGTGACTTTACAAGCCGGGGTCGCCCGTCGAGAATACGCCTTGTAGTAGGTTGGCAGTTCTGGGGGAGGGCTGCCAAAGGCGCCTTGAGATTTCAGTCTCGGGCGCTTTTTTCTTGCTTCCGGAGCGCCCGCTTCCGGGACCCTCACTGGCTGGCTGCGGCTGCCGCCCATCTCCCGCAGGCCTCATGATGGTTTCATTTTCAGTTTGTAAAGAAACGCCAGTTACCAATATTCTGCCCCGGAGGGGACCTGTCCCCGGGCTCCCCGGCACATGCCGCGGCTGCCGTGGCCGTGCCTGGGAGAGGGGTTGGGGCCACTGCCGTACGGGGGCCTCCGCCGGCGAACTGCCGCCTGTGCGTCCTTCTTTGGCCGGCGGCATCGAATCTAGTGATACCATTATTCAGTTCTGCTGGTGGGCTGGCGGCAGAGCTATGAGCAATTGCGGTTTGGAGGCATAATGGCGAGTGAAGCAATTTTTGAGGTGACCGACCTGAATTTCGACCAGGAGGTGCTCGGCTCGGACCAGACGGTGATGGTCGATTTCTGGGCTGCCTGGTGCGGCCCCTGCCGTGCCCTGGCGCCCATCGTGGACGAAATCGCCAAATCCTACAACGGCAAGGTGAGGATCGGGAAGATGGACGTCGACAAGAACATGGCCACCCCGCAGCGCTACGGGGTGCGCGGCATTCCGACGCTGTTGATCTTCAAAGGCGGCCAGGTGCGAGAACAGATCGTCGGCTACGTTCCCAAGGAGACCATCCAGAAGGCCTTGGACAAGAACCTGGTTTGAGAATCCGGTTGCCTTGATGAAATCGCCCGGCCCGCGCCGGGCTTTTTGTTTGCGGCTGGGCCTACGCTACATTAATTGAAACGCTGCCGGTGAATTTCAGTATTTCCGCAGCACCCCAATCACTCTGCCCTGCACCTGCACCCGCGCCGCCGGGACCCGTATGGGCTTCATCTTGGCGTTCGAGGGTTGCAGGCGGACGCGCTCGCCTTCGCGATAAATACGCTTCAGGGTAGTCTCCGAGCCTTCAACCAGCGCCACCACAATCTCGC
>JBEKQR010000281.1:0-10971 GCA_049519515.1 Candidatus Korobacteraceae bacterium | reverse complement strand
TTCAGACCTGCTCGACATGATGCTTGACTGGGTACCGGACGAGCCAACGCGCAATCGTATTTTCGTCGACAACCCGATTGAGGCATTTGGTTTTCCGCCCGTCAAAGCCTGACGAAGTGTCACCTGATCGCAGTCTACAGTGACGTGCACACCGGGGCAGCTTCAGGCAGTCGCCATGAAGCTGCCCTGCAAGGATCAAGGAGTTTGACAACATGAATGACCAGCAACTCCCAAGCCGCATTCTCGAAATCTCGCCCGATAAGTACACTCCGGAACAGCGTGCCGGGGTGGATGCGTTGCTGCAGGGGCGTGGACGGCTTCTTACGCCATACAAAGTCTGGCTGTATAGTCCCGAACTGATGCGCGCAATGGAGCAGCTCGGCACCTTTCTCAACAAGAGGAGTTCGCTCAGTGAGCGCGAGGTCGAACTGGGGATATGCCTAATAGCACACCATTGGAAAGCGGAGTACGTATTCCGCGTTCATGCTGCGCGCTGCCTGAAACTCGGTTATCCGCCCGCAGTGATAGACGCTATCCGCAACGACAAGGTACCCGATCTGCCAAACGCCAGAGAGCACGCGATCTATGAAATCGCCGCGCTTGCGCCGCAGGTGGGTCCCGGTCCTGACGAGGCCTTCGAAAGGGCAGTCGGTGTCCTTGGTCGTAACGGACTTGCTGAGATCCTGTGCCTGCTCGGCTACTACAGTTCCGTAGCAATTGTAATGAAGCTCCACCGCGTTCCTATCCCGGCGAACTTGTAGGCATATGATTTCCAACTTGTGCCTTTCTATGCTTCGGCAAGCGCGTTATATAACGCTGTGATCATTAACTCAAGAATGAAGGTTCGAGTCTTGAGGATAACCTCTTACCAGCACTAGCTGAAGTCCAGCATCCGCTTCATTCGGCAACAATCCTTCTTATTTGCTGCCTAGCTTATTTATCGCTTCCAAGTCATCCGACACAGATTCCAGGCTGAGCGCAGGCAGAGTCTCGCGGATGGGGTTACCGGTTTTCTTATCCCATCCATGATAATCGTTTGTGAATAGCCTCTTTCATACTCCTGTCGCCGCAAAGGCCGACTCTGTCTACGTTTTTGTTTCAGCGGGAGAATTGTCGGTTGTAGGCATCCTGGCCACCATGGCGAAGCCGGAGCCTATCGGTAATGGCAAACCGTTCTATTTTCACTGCGCAAGCCGGACCGAACGAGGCGACTCCTCCGACTCGAGGTCAGCACCCTTGGTTTCGGGCGTGGACAGGATGGCCACGATGGCCAGCACCGCGTAGACCATCACGAGCAGGCCGATGTAGATGTAGGCACGGTGAATGCCGTAGGCCTGCAGGATCTTGCCGGCGATGATCGGGATCAGGCCGCCGCCGTAGACCTGCGACACCTGGTAGCCAGCGCTGGCGCCGGAGGCACGGAAGCGGGTCGGGAAGTTCTCCGTGTAGAAGGTGGACTTTCGCTGTCGGGAGCTGGGCCTTTAATCTGAACAGATGAACACCTGATGCAAGCGTCCAACTAGATTCTCAATTTAAAATGCCTGACTAGCCAATGCCTTATCATTATGTCTCATGGTCTCATCTGTCCTATATGAAGCATAGCGCGCCGCCAGATAACCGATAGCGCTACAAACGGTCATGTAGTAAGCGGGAGCGAGTGGGTCGTGAAGGACCTTAGTAAGCCAGGTAACGGTTAATGGTGCAGTTCCCCCGAAAAGTGTCGCATGCAGAGTGAATGCCAAGGACATCGAGGTGTTACGGGTACCGGTTGGAAACTGCTCAGCGAGAATCATCTGGGCCGCTCCGGCATAAATACCGTACAGCAGCACAAAGAATAGGAATGATCCAAGAATCGCCCAGTAGTTGCCAGTATTGATCAGCCGAAAGCTGGGATAAGCGCAGATGGTAAAGCCAAGGGTCGAGATCGAAAGTAGCAGCTTCTTGCTGTACTTATCTGCCACCCACCCGAAGCACGGAATCAATATGACATTGAATAACATCGCCAGGGTTGTCATCTTCATGGCAGAACCATAAGACATTCCTCCGGATGTCTTCAGGTGGACTGGCATAAAAGTATATAAGACGTAGTAGACCGAATTAGAAATCATTGCAAGGCCAAAGACGATCGCCATCCCTCTCTTGTGATACTTCACGCTATCGTTCAGAGGTCTTTGTGAAGTCTGCTTAGCTTCTTTTGCTTTCAAGAAATGAGGCGATTCTGGGACCTTCAGGCGAATGTACAGTCCCAATAATGCGGTAGCAGCGGCGAGCAAGAACGGAATGCGCCACGCCCATGTCCTCAGAGCCTCGGGGGAGAAGGCCATCGTCATGAGCGTTATCATGGCGCTCCCGATAAAGAATCCTAGTCCGGTGCCAGATGGCCTAAGACTTGTTACGAGTGCACGGCGGTTCGGCGGAGCTATCTCGTACATATATGATTCCGCAGCACCCCATTCTCCACCCAGTGAAAACCCCTGGGTTATCCTGAGCAGCATCACCAATATTGGAGCGATAATGCCGATCGAGGCATAGGTTGGAACCAATCCAAGCAGAGCGGTAGCTCCCCCCATAAGCAGAATCGAAAGTACCAATGCTTTGTTTCGCCCGTGTTTATCTCCGTATGGTCCAAGAATCATGGCGCCAAGCGGTCGAATCAAAAAGCCGATGGCGAACACACCGTACGCTTGTAGCAGAGACGTGGTCGGGTCGGTAGCGGGGAAGAATTGTGCGGCGATGAACGGAGCGGCCAAACCATACACCGCCCAGTCCATCCATTCCACCACGTTCCCAATGGAACTCGCGACAATCGCCTTTATCAGTCCTTTGGGTATTGATCGCTTCTCCGGTGTCTCTGGCATAACTCAATCTCCTGATGGTCGAAACGTGGGGGCCGCGTATTGGAAACCGTCAAAGGCTCACGGCGTCTGCTTTGATTCTGTACAAAGCCTTTGCATTCTCATACAGAAGCATTTTCGCTATTTTCTCAGCTTGGGTTGCAGCCAAGAGGTTCAGAGATACCATCCTCTCTAATACGCTGGCGAGGCAGGACTTTGCAACCTTTGCTGCTGTCCATGCAATTTCAGGAATCCCGTGCTGACCGCTTCCAAAGAAGATCTTCGTATGTGGGGCAGTGCTCAAGACGTCCTCAATGCACGTGCAAAATATCGAGGTAGACCAAGGCAACACCCAGCTCATGTCCACATACATGTTCGGAAACGAATACGCCATTAAAGCGGCGTGTCGGGTAAATGGGTAGCCCTGATGAAGAAAGATGATTTTGGTCTTCACATACTGTGGATCGGACACGATGAACGGAACCAGTAGGAAAGGATCCATCTCAGGAACAAAACAGGCAGATTTGCGATTGAAGCCGGTCGAACCGGTGTGGATATGTATAGGAACGTTAAGTTCCTGGCACAAAAAGAGAAGGTGTCTGAACGTAGCAAAGTAGAGATTCTCACGGTTCTTGCGGTCTTCCTTTGGGACGGCAGCGAATTCTTTTTCGGCCTCTTCGTCCGAAACGGGCCTTACTGCCATGGTGTAATGTTCGCAAAGGTGGCACTTCAAGGCAACGAATCCGTCGGCTATTGCTTGTCGAATGTTCTTCGCCAGCTCTGCCATCAGCTCTGGGAACGATGAGGCGGTTAGTAAGAGATCGAAGTATACATCTTCATAGTTATACAATTTGTAAATTGGTACCGGAAAAGCCCTCGCAGACTTCTCATCAACGGAGTTCGGCCAGTCTACAACAGTTCCTATAATATGCTGGTCGTGGTAAAGACATTTGGTGTATTCAGCTAGTGAAGACTCGTCTTTGACGAGTTTATTTCTCGCCTCGACTACAGCTCCGATACTGGGTTCGCAGTGCAGGTACTGCGACATGTAGTTAACGACGGTCTTTACTACACCCAGATTCTCAATGTTGTTCAGCTGAGTCTCGGACGCACGGCCGTGCGCATATTTGGCATCAAGCCCTTGCACGAATGGATCCATGTCCTGGTAGCCATGCAGGAAGTTCATTGACAATGCTTTGGGCGTCAGCTCGGTTTTGCCGGGATCTAAGAGGTGAGTGTGATGGTCGAAAAACATTTCCTTGTCGAGGTTCATAAAGTCCAATCTCACTTTCCAGCCAGAGTCTTGTAATGAAGGAACCGGACTGACAATCCCTTGGCAGCCACTCGCTCGCGCGCTGGACACCGCCTGAATGCAGCGCGCGAATGGTTTAAAACGATTTGGGGAAGAAGCGAGTAACGCTACTCTAAAGCTTCTTTTCGTGTCAAGTGGTTTTCTGCAACGATCAGAATACGGAAAAGCTTCCCGTCTTGGCCGTTTTGGCGAAAGTCTGGGGCTGATTTTGATTATGACTATTGCTGTCGACGGTCTAAACAATCTCGATTACGACCACCTCACCAGATCTGAGCTTCTCCCGCAGATGCCGGACCAGAACTGCCCGGCGCTGTCGCAGCCTGTCGAACTCGGTTTTGAAACGCCGAATGAAGAGGCAGTCGCCCGGAGTGGCAGGGTATTAAACAGTAGCTCCTGGTTGAACCTACTGACCTCGGCGATAAACGCGGTCTGGATGTGACCGGACTCCAGGGTTCCGGCTATGGCGTCCACCAGGCCGGATTCGACGCTGGGCACCCAACCGGCCTCCATGGCATACCAGTCGGAGGTCTCCATCCCGCTCAGCTCGGCGGCGCGCTTAACAGATAGGCCGAGTTGTTCCGGCGGCGCGCTTAACAGATAGGCCGAGTTGTTCCCGGAGGCGGCGGACACAGCGGGCGAACAGCATGGCCAAATCGGCGCGCGCGGCGGCAGAAACGGTCGGGCACTTCGATACGGATACGAAATCAATGCTTATATACTCATTATCTTCAGAACGGCTCCTCGGTCAAGAGGAAAACCGGGGCTTGAACCACTTTCTTGAGCATATACTCATCCAAGCGCCGTCCAAAGGCCTGCCGGAGAGCGCCATCGAAACCTCCACCGGTTTCTACGATGGCGGATACGTCCTCGATCCCATCAAGCAGAACCCCAACGACATCGGCCGCTTCCTGCACGTCGTAGCCGATCTGGCCATCATGTCCAACCCCTATGCCAGCAACTACGTGCAGAACATCGCCAACCTGGTCGGCGGCTTCTACTCGGCCATCGATCCCAAGTCGGCCATCTGGAACAAGGGCCTGCTCGTCACCCAGATCCCGGGCCTGCGCTACAAGGGACCGAACACCGCCCCGGTCCTGCTGCACGACTACACCGCGGCCATCTTCAACAGCGACTTCACCACCTTGCTGCGCATGGGCATCCACGGCCTGGTGATCGACACCCTCTGCCAGAGGGCCGACCAGTACGAAGGTCAGTCGACCCTCGACGGCCTGCAGATGACGGCCATGAAGTCGGCCATGGACGAGGACATGGTGACCTTGCAGAAGCGCGGTTACATCAGCAAGTGCAACATCACCATCTCCTGCACGCAGGCGCAGCAGAACATGGGACAGGCCGGTGCTGCAGTAGGAAATACCACGTGCCTTCTTCCTGTGGCGCAGCAGAGGCCTCGCGCGCGGGCGGGAGCCGCGGCCGGAGAGCCCCGGCCGGAGCCAAGCTTAGGCGTAGAGAACACTGTCGAGTCTTCCTGGTGATCGGCCTGGTGATCGGCCTGGGAGATCAGGTCCAGCTTTTGACGACGCAGACCCTGGGCTGAAAACCCTGGGCTGAAGACCCTGGGCTGGTGATCGTTGCCTATGGGTTGGAGGCTGATCTCTGAACAAATACCTTGTGGCTGGTCGGTGATGGTGAATGGGAGAACAGCAATGAAGATGACGGTGGAGTTTGGTGTCTTAATGACGGTGTTCTGCGCCGCCGGCCTTTCTTCAGGCCGGCAGGATCTCGAGGGTAAAGCGATGAGCGGGGAGAACCAGCAGGAAAAACCAGGAGGGTCAGCTCCGACACCTGTCGTATCAGTATCAGAATGGGTATCGATCGTAAGTTAGGGCGCAACTGGGCTTCGAGGCGGGCGGTTTTCCCAGCGCCGCCGGCCTCCGCCCGGCACGGCTGGAAGAGCAGGTTTTTCCCGATTCGGGATCTAAGTAAAGATTTTTAAGATTGGCGGAAAATGGGGCCATTACAACCGTGGCAGAATCTGCAGTCGGATCGAGGGGAATCCCGGGATTCCCCGACGAGCACTATGACTTCCTGTAGGGTTAGTGCCCCGGGAAGGGGTGTTTTGCACCCCCGTATAGAGCAACTCGGCCGAAACCCCGATTATTGACCAAAAGAAAGTTTTAATGGTAACCAGATGGTAATCAAATCGCCTTGTCTTTTAGCCGCCGGCCGCTGCCAAGAACCGCCGCAACTTCAGCTTCCTGGGCCTCCGCTGGCGATCGGAAGTCAGTTTCAGGCTGATTTCATCAGTGTTTTCGGTAGCTCGGGGCCGCCGCCGCCGCTTCGGTGACCGGGTGATTGGTCTACATGGCATCAGCCGCCGCTTGACCCCCAATCTCGGCGGCAGCACCAAGATCTGGCCGTGTCAACCGCGCAACGACCTGGTTCTGGCCTTCTTTGTTGCGCACCCCGCCTCTTCCGACTGCGCTACACCCGGATTGCCATCGATTCTGTTGCGCACTCTCCTGCTGATGGACTGTGCAATACCCTACCGGGCGGGCATCCTATCAGGCTCCACCCGTGAAGGGAGTGCGTAACAGCAGATCCAACACTGAGCTGCCCTGTGTAGGCAAGCTCCGAGTCGACCTTCTCTTATAGGACTTCCCAGAAGCCGCGACTTCGGGCCCGCCCTCGACGGTCAGGGTAGAAAGATGCTTCAGAGGTTCGCTAATAATAGCGGATTGAAAAGTCACAAAGCTCTTTGCACAGGCGTGCAATCTGAGCGTTGAATGCGCCAGGGCGGTCATTACGATAAAAAACCATGTATGAGAGCTTCGGCGGAGATGGCGAGGTTCTGATCATCTTTAATCTTCCGGCGGCAATAAGATCTCGAAAATAAGCATGCGGCATGCAACTGATGCCCAATCCCGAGAGCGTAAGCCCCGCGAGCATCAGGAGGCTGTTTGTCGTGAGTATTCTGGACACATTGACGGAATGCATCTGAAGCCATTTGTCCATTCTGACGCCTGTTGCGGACAGACTGCCTTGCGTTATCACCGTGTACTTGCCGAACTCCATCAGGGGCAAAGTACGGTTGCCTGGGACCAGACCCGGGCTGCACATCCAACAGTTTTCCACATCCGCGAGGTGAGTGGCCGTGAATCTAGCATCCCGTTTCATGTCTGCGGCGATCACAAGATCAAAGGAATCATCTGCTAAACGGTCGAACAGAATTGCGCTCAAGGCGATCTTGGGTTCCAGAATGATGCTCGGATAAGCTTTTCGAATCTCAGCCACTAGCCGCGGCAACCACGTCATTGCCGTCAGTTCGGTTACACCCAACCGAAATCGCTTCGGAGCCTGCTCCCGGCGCGCTCCAGTTTGCACCAACCTATCGCGTACGCCCAGCATTTCCGTTCCGAGCGCAAGGATTTCCTGGCCTTTGGAGGTTAGCGTCACATGGCGGTGAATGCGATTGAATAAAGTGAATCCCAGTGTGGATTCCAATTCCTGGATACGCTTCGATATCGCCGACTGGGTAGTGTGCAGGCGCGCCGCAGCCCGGTTGAAGCTTCCCAATTGAGCAACGCAGCACAGCGTTTCGACCTGTTTGATCGTGACCATTTTCCAAGGCAATCCATTCCAAAAAGTGATAAGTAAATATTCTGACATATCGCTTTTAATCTTTCCAGGTTTGCATGATAATGCCGCATCCATGCGTGAAACATAGCTGCATGTGGCTACGGGTCACCACAAGCAGCGGCACATAGAGCTCCGCCAGCAGACGTCGGCCCCGGCTCACCCCTTAGGCAGACAGCCGCCGGCTGGCGGGGGAGGATGACAATGTGGATTAAAGATCTCACCGCGCGCGAGCGGCGGACTCTCTGGGCTTGTGCAGCCGGTTGGGGCTTGGATGGCTTCGACATGATGCTGTTCAGCTACGTGCTTACCGGCCTTTTGTCGCTCCATATCTTGACAAAACCGCAGGCGGGAATCTTGGGAACGGCTTCCTTGTTGCTTTCCTCGCTCGGAGGCTGGATCACGGGGGTGTTATGCGACCGTTATGGCCGCGTCCGCATGCTGCAAGTAACGATTCTTTGGTTTGCGGTATTCACAGCACTCTGCGGGTTCGCGCAGAACTATGGGCAGTTACTTGTCTTGCGCGGTCTTCAGGGCCTTGGATACGGTGGCGAATGGACGGCCGGCGCGGTACTGATGGGAGAGGTGATCCGTGCTAAGTTTCGCGGCCGTGCCGTCGGTACTGTCCAAGCGGGCAATGGAATCGGGTACATTCTGGCGGCGGGCTCCTATGGCCTGGTCTTTTCGCTATTTCCGGTGGAATGGGCCTGGCGAGTTCTCTTCTGGTTGGGCATATTGCCGGCGTTTTGGATCATGTACGTGCGGCGCTTTGTGGAAGAACCGCCGATTTTCCGCAAACCCGCGGTCGAGGGCGGAATCGACTTGTTCGGCTTTCTAAAAGGACGACTTCTACTTCGAACGCTTATCGCGTTGACCATGATCAGTGGCCTGCAAGGCAGCTATTACGTAGTCGCTACCTGGCTGCCGCAGTTTCTCAAGGGCGAGCGAAATCTGACTGTAATTGGAACCAGCGGGTACACGGCCCTGGTCCTCGTGGGTTCATTCATCGGCTTCCTCCTCGGCGCGCATCTTGCTGATTACATAGGCCGACGACCGACTGTAATCCTATTCAGTGTGGGCAACGCGTTCGCCGCCTACGCTTACACAGTGATGACTGTCAGCCCGGTGGCGATGATGCTTCTCGGCATGCTGATGGGTGCAATGTCTTCCGGCCGGTTTTCTCCACTCGGGCCAATCCTGACCGAAATTTACCCGACTGCTATTCGCGGTACAGCACAAGGGTTCGTATACAACGGTGGCCGTGCCGTAGGCGCATTATCTCCCGCTATTGCCGGTTACGCAGCGGCCCACATGAAGCTGGGTACAGCGATAGGCGTTCTGGCCGTTGTCTGGAACGGAATTGCAATTCTGGCCTGCCTCTTTCTCCCGGAGACTCGGAACCAGGACTTGGCTCTGTTGGATTCTGTCCAAAAGCCGAGCGACGACGTTGCAAAGCTGCGAAAGGAGAAAGGCTTTGAAGCCACCAAATAGCTCTGCGGACTCGGTAAAACCGGGCCGGCGTGAAGCTGCCGCTCCAGCCAGCGTTTCTCGTTTTGCTTATGTGGGTTGCTATACGAGCAAGGAACGCGGCGGCCAGGGTACGGGAATTTGCGTCTTCAGGATTGATCCAACGTCGGGTGAATGGAGCAGGATTCAGCTTTATGAGATTTTCAATCCATCATTCCTCGCCTTTGACCGCACTCGGCGGTTTCTCTATTCGGCACACGGCGACGAGAACTTTATTACCGCATTCGCCATCGACGGCCAGACCGGCCTCCTGGCAAAACTGAATCAGCAATCGACAGGCGGAAAAAACACGGTCCATCTGTCGGTTGATCCGAGCAATCGCGTCCTGGTGACCGCCAATTACAGTTCAGGCACGATTGCATCCTTTCCCATACGCGATGATGGCTCGCTAGGCCAGATGTGCGATGAGGTGGCTTTGCCGGGCGAGCCTGGCCCCGACAAGGAGCAGCAGGCGTTTTCCCATCCCCACCATATCCCTTTTGATAACTGCGGTCGTTTTGTAGTGGTGCCTGACAAGGGTCTGGATAGGATATTTCTCTTGCGACTGGATTCGGCGACGGGCAAATTTCTGTCCAACGGTTCTTGTTCCGTGCAAGCCCAGCCCGGCGCCGGCCCGCGTCACGTGGTGTTCCATCCGAGCATGCCTCTTGCATATGTAAACGATGAACTGTCATCGACGGTGACCACCTACCACTTTGACCGGGATCGTGGCATACTACGAGAGCTTCAGGTGCTCCGCACGCTCCCTTGTGAATTTGCCGGTAAGAGCAAAACCGCTGAGATCCTTGTCGCTCCGTCGGGCGCATATGTTTATGTGTCCAATCGCGGACACGACAGCATTAGCATTTTTTCTGTCGCAAAAGATACCAGCTGTCTATCTTTGATTGGCTGGCAGTCGACTCTAGGTAAAACACCAAGATTCATGACTCTCGATCCCGCGGGACACGTGCTCTACGCCGCCAACCAGGACAGCAATACTATTGTGGGCTTCCGCATTCTGGCCGATGGCACGCTGACGCCAACCGGAGAGGTCGTCAATACGGGCAGTCCATCCTGCATTCTGTTTTCGCAACCGGGGCCGTACCGAGAGCAGTGAATCCGGGGCCTGGAGCGACGTTTCTAAACAGTCAAAAGGCATTTCTGAACGCGTACTTAACAGCACTTGACCGCATTCGAGTTAAAGGAGAACGATGAACGTCGCAGCCGATTGCCTTCGAGCGCAAATAGTAGCTATCCTTTCCGCCTGGAAAATGAAGCCAGAGATGATTGAAATAACGGCTGACGTGCTTCTCGCCGCCGATCTGTCCGGTATCGAGTCGCATGGCATCGCAATCATGACCCTGTACGAAGAAAAGATGCGGGCAGGAATTCTGCAACTCCAAGCGGAGCCGCGCATTGTGCGCCAAAATATGGTAACCGCGCTCATCGATGCGGGGGCAGGGCTTGGGCATACGGCCTCGGTAATGGCAACCCGGCTGGCGACCGAAAAGGCCAAAGCCAACGGCATCGGCGCCGTATCGGTCACCAACTCGCACCACTTCGGCATCGCCGGGTACTACGCTAAGATGATCGCCGACCGTGGTCTAGAGCGGTTCCAAAGTAGATATACCCTCCACTGAGTTTTGAGCGTAAGCTGCTGGTGCTGGCGTTTCTGCGCATACAAACTGATGGCACGAGCCTTTTCCGACGATCTGCGGCGGAGGA
>JBEKQR010000280.1:0-6260 GCA_049519515.1 Candidatus Korobacteraceae bacterium | reverse complement strand
GGCGACCTGTTCGCCGCGCACCGCAGCCAGCGCCTGTTCGTCCACTGGATGACCCTGAACTCGCATCTTCCGGTGGATGACCAAACGGCTTCCACCTCGCAATTCCCCTGCGAGAAATTCGTCTCCTCGCGGGACTCCCGCGAAGTCTGCAACATGGTCCGCGTGCAGTTTGAAACCAATCAGGCGATTGCCCGCATGCTCTTGCGCCCCGACCTTCCGCCAATGACGGTGTTTCTTGCGGGCGATCACGCGCCGCCGTTCCTGTCGCTGAAACTGCGCGCATTGTACCTGCAGGACCGGGTGCCGTACCTCATCTTCGAGCCGTGGCAGTAACAGCAAACCACAGAGGAATGTTTCAAAGTTTCAAGATCCTGGAATTTTGCCTAAAGCAAACCCAGAGCAAAGAGTATGACAGTCTTTGAAAGGGCGCGGCTTCAGCCGCGCCGAACAGATGCCGAATACGATCCGGCCTTTAGGCCCTGAGGTATCTCCCTCAGCGGCTAAAGCCAGCCTTTTAGCTGCCTCATTGCGGCACGGCTAAAAGCCGTGCCCTTTCAAAAATCTGGGCTCCAGCAACTGCGGTTGCTATGAATCACGCCAGCATTGAAACTTTGAAACTTTGAAACCTGGTATTTTTCAGCAGACCAGCAGGTCGCGAGTGATCTTCAGGCCGTTGAGGTTGCCCAGGACGGTGACGGCGATCTGGTCGGGAGCGAAGAACTCGCTGGCGTTCTTCTGCACGTCGTCGGCGCTGACCGCCTGGACGCGCTCGATAATCTCGCTCATGCCGAAGAAGCGGTTGTAGTACATCTCCTGGCGCGCCAGGTTCGACATGCGGGCGGTGGAAGACTCCATGCTCAGCATCAGGCTGCCCTTCAACTGGTTCTTGGCGCGTTGCAGTTCGTCGTCGGAGACCCGGTTGCGCTTCAACTCGCGAAACTCGTTGACGATGGAGTTCACCACCTGGGGAGCGGTGCTGCGGGAAGTTCCGGCATAGACCGCCAGGCATCCGGTATCGCGGTACGGATTCAGCTCGCTGAAGATCGAGTAGACCAGCCCCTGCCGTTCGCGGATGTTCTGAAACAGGCGCGAGCTCATGCCGCCGCCGAGCAGCGTGTTGAGCACGAAGGAGGCGTAACGGTTCTCGTGCGAGATCGAATATGAGGGCACGCCCACGCAGATCTGCACCTGCTCCAGCGATTTCTTGTTGCGCATCATGATGCGGGCCTGCGGCTTGGGAGGGGCTTCCTCCAGAATCTCAGCCCGCGGAGAAAGGTGCTCGAAGGTGCGCGTCACCAGCTCGACAAAGTTGTCATGCTTGAGGCTGCCGGCGGCGGAGATCACCATGTTGCCGGGAACGAAGCGCGTCCCGTAGTAGTCGAACAGCATGTTCTGATGGAAGCGGCGCACCGTTTCCTTGGTGCCCAGGATCGGCCGCCCCAGCGGGTGACCCTTCCAGAAGTTCTGGGTGAAGATCTCGTGGACGAGCAGGTCGGGATTGTCCTCGTCCATCTTGATCTCCTCCAGAATTACGCCGCGCTCTTTGCCGATGTCGGATTCGTGGAAGGTGGGGTTCAGCACCATGTCGCTGAGAATGTCCATGGCCAGGCCGAGGTGTTCGTCCATCACCTTGACGTTGAAACAGACGCACTCCTTGGCGGTGAAGGCGTCGAGGTTTCCGCCGATCGAATCCACCTGGCGGGCGATCTCTTCCGCGTTGCGGTTCTTGGTCCCCTTGAAGACCATGTGCTCGACGAAATGGGAAATGCCGTTCAGCTCCGAGGCTTCATGCCGGGAACCGGTGCGTATCCATATGCCGATGGAGACCGAGCGAATGTGCAGCATCTCCTCGGAGACGATGGTCAACCCGTTCGGCAGTTCTGTCCGCCGCAGGTTTCGCAGCTCGTCGCTGAACACTTTTTGTGGCATTGAGTTCCCCTTGATTGCCAAGTGGACGCAAGGACTATAGTTCCGCTTCTTGCAAAACCGGCGCCGGGCTCTTCCACCCCGGCAAGCGCGAGTGCAGCGCTGGCTGGGCCTCGGCCCCAGGTACAACCTTATAAGCCTATACTGAGTGAAGGCCGCTTGTGGTGTCTCAGCCCTAAAATGATTGAAAAACGGCTTGCCCCAGTTTGCGGCGAGCCTGGAACTACTCTTTTTGATGCATGTCCGCTACTGCAAAATCCGAACTATTAGGCCTTTCCCTTCAAGAACTTACGGAGATAGCTGAGGCTCAGGGGCAGCCCCGCTACCGGGGTGCTCAGCTTTTCCAGGCAATTTATCGCCAGCGGACCGCCAAAGTGACTGAGATTCTGACCCTCCCGCGGCCATTCCGCGAGCAACTTGCCCAAGACTTCGAGGTCGGCTTGCCGCCCATCGACCGGCGTTTCGTTTCCGCCGACGGCACCATCCGCTACCTGGTGCGCTTTGCCGACGGACAAACCGTCGAAACCGTGTGGATGCCTGAGGGAGATGGAGGCGAACAGGGCAGCAGCGAGACCACGGCAGTCCGCCGGCAAGGCTCCATCCAGCAAGGTTCCGTGAAGACCCAAGGTTCCATTAAAACCGAAGACACGCCGAAGGCCACCATCTGCGTTTCCAGCCAGGCGGGTTGCGCGGTCAACTGCCGCTTCTGCCTGACGGCGCAACTCGGCCTGCTGCGCAACCTGGCGGCGGGCGAGATCGTGGGGCAGGTTCTCACTGTCCTCTCGGACCACGCCGTGGACGTCGCGCGCGACCGGATCAACCTGGTCTTCATGGGCCAGGGTGAGCCTTTTTTGAATTACGAAAATTTCATGAAGGCCGTGCGCCTGCTGGTCGAAGGGAGCGGCCTGGCCGAATCGCGCATGACGGTCTCGACCTCCGGCATTCTGCCGCGCTTCGCCGACTTTGCCCGCGAACCCATTCGCCCCAAGCTGGCCATCTCGCTGAACGGCACCAACGACGCCGCCCGCACAGCCGTCATGCCCATCAACAAGAAATGGAACATCGCCAGCCTGATGGAGGCCGCCAGGAATTTCCCGTTGCGCCCGCGCGAGCGGCTGACCTTCGAGTACGTGCTGCTGAGCGGAGAGAACGACTCGCGCCAGAACGCGCAGGAGCTGGCACGCTTGCTCGCCGGATTGCGCGCCAAGGTCAACCTGATTGCGCTGAATCCCGGTCCGGATATTCCGTTTAGCACGCCTGCCGAAGAACGAGTGCTGGCGTTTCAAGAGGTGCTGGTGCGCGCCGGCATACCCGCCTTCATTCGCCGCCCTCGCGGACGCGATATCTACGCCGCCTGCGGACAGTTGAAGCGCACGGCAGAGCTTGCGGAACGAAGTTAGGGTTCAGCAGAAGGCTGGATTCCAGTTTGGGGGATAGCTGGTGAGAATGTTATCGACAATATAAAGTTCGGCAGTGCGCTAAGCCCTGCGTAGGATGGACCACCCACCTCATCAGACAAACGCCAGCAATTCCTGTTTTGGGCCAATGTTGACCAAGCCTGTTCCCGGCAGCTATGAACGGCTTGACATGGAGCGGCGAAGGCACACAATAGTGACAGGCCATCGTACTGGGGAACGGAAATTCTCTTTGCGGCTAGACACACACGTATGCTCCGCACCCGATGGTTTATTTATTTGATAATTCCGCTCATTACCTTCCGGCAAGTTCGCCGGAGTTCCGCGCAGCACGATGGCAACATTCTGGCATGGGTCATAACCGGGTTCGCTGTTATGGCTGTTGCGCTATTTTGTATTGAAGTGTTGCCAAGGCTGAAAAATCGCCATTGACCAATACCGAATGAGAAACATGCGCGCCTTGACCATACATTCTCACCCCTTGACCGAGCGACTGACATCTTTGGGGTCGGAGTCGAGAATGCCTGTATAGAGTCTGTGGTCGAGGGCGTCAGCCCCAACTATTTTCTCCAGAGCTGGTTTTTTTGGCCCACGCCGTAGCGTCAGGTACAACAGGCATTCTGAGGTAATCGAGGGAAATTTCGCTTACGACGGGCCTTACACGCGGATCGAATCTATGTCGCAGGCACCACCGATTCAGCCGATCAAGGAACCATGGTCAATACAGCGCCGTTGGGTACGAGTACCTATCGACGTGCGGGTATGCCTGTGGTACGAGCGAGAAGGCACACTGCAGCGATGCCATTGCCGGAGCTTGGATGTTTCAGAAGGCGGCATCGGCATGCTGTCCCCTTACGAACTCGAACTTGATCAGGTGGTCGACCTTGAATTCTCGTTGCCGGAAACCAAGGCTCCGCTCCAGTTGCGAGCGGTGATTCGCAGCAAAGTCGGCTTTCGCGTGGGCTGCGAATTTGTTTCCCCAACGAGCGAACAGAAAGCAGAAATTGTCCGCTACAAGAGTACCCTCCGGCTACCCGGATTATCCTCAGAATCCTAACCCCGGTTGCTACGCAGAAGGGCCATCGATAGCAAGGTTATTGCTGTGCGGCAACCGCGGCACTGCCGCCCCATGGCTGTACTCGGCCATTAGCAATTTCTCTACCGCGCCGGGATTTACGGGCTTCGAGAAAAAGTATCCTTGTGCGAATTCGCAACCAAGTTCTTTCAGATCGTTTACCTGCCCTATCCGCTCCGTGCCCTCGGCGACCAGCTTTAGGCCGAGGTGCTGGCCCAGCATGATGATGACGCGCACTATTTCACGGGTTGCCGTGTCTTTGTCCATGTTGTTAATGAACGAGCGGTCGATCTTTAGCGTGTCCACTGGAAACGACTGCAGGCGTGTGAGCGATGAGTATCCCGTGCCAAAATCGTCAATGCTCAGACAAATATCAAGTTCCTTCAGTTGCGTTAGAACGCTGCGGGTCATGTCGGCATCTTCCATGGCGGCGGTTTCGGTGATCTCCAGCCATAAACAGTGTGGGTCAATGCCCGTGTACTGGAGTGCCGAGCGCACGTTGTCCACCAAGTCGGGCCGTGCGAGCTCTTTGGAGGAGATGTTGACAGCAATACTCAATGGTGGATCCGAAGGATACAGCAGGTGCCACAATCGGAGTTGGCGGCAGCTTTCAAACATCACCCACCTGCTGATTGGCACGATCAGTCCTGTCGCTTCCGCTATCGGTATAAAATCTCCCGGGCTAAGCAGGCCAAGTTCCGGATGTTCCCAGCGAAGCAGGGCCTCCAGGCCAGCGATCCGGCCGTTCTGCAAGGAGATGATAGGCTGGTAGTGAACCCGGAATTCCTCCCGCTCCACGGCGCGGCGCAAGTCCGTCTCCAGCTTCAAGCGGTGCACCGCGCGCGCATGCATTTCTGTGTCGAATACTTCACAACGGTTCTTACCCAATGCTTTGGCGCGATACATGGCGATATCCGCATCCCGAAGCAGATCCTCTGGCATTTCAAGCGCGGGGGCGTCCAGCGCGATGCCTATACTTGCTGAGGCAAAGACTTCGTGAGAATTTATGGTGAACGGAATTGCAAGAACTTGGTGAATACGGTTTGCTACCCGGAGGGCGTCAGTAGGATCTCTGATATCGTTCAACAAGACCGCAAATTCATCTCCCCCTAGTCTCGCTATCGTTTCGCCATCGTCATTCCAAAGCGTCATGCGTGATACCGTGTCCTCGCAGCGGAGAGATTCGGTGATCCTCCTTCCAACCTCAATAATTAGCTGGTCCCCGAATGTGTGCCCAAAGCTGTCGTTGAACTTTTTAAAATCATCAATGTCAATGAACAGTACAGCGAACTTATACTCGGCGTGCCGTCTGGCGTGAGTGAAAGCTTGTTGCAGGCGATCTGCTAAGAGAGCGCGATTGGGCAAATTGGTGAGGTTATCGTGAAGAGCTCTATAGAGCAGTTGTTCTTCCGCTCTTTTGCGAGCCGTGATGTCGCGGTTCACGATGACCATCTTCGCGGGTGCTCCCTTGCTATCCACGATAACGCTCGCGGTGGATTCGAGGGTGCGCCAAGTTCCGTCGCGATGGCGCATGCGGTATTCGAGCGTCCGGCCCACACCGGTGCGTCCCGCTTCGGCTGCGGCTTCTGCCACCTTGGTACGGTCAGCGGGATGAATCTGTTCAAGCGCCGAAGTGGCCTGCAACTCTTCCAAGCTGTAGCCGAGAACCTTTTGGTAAGACGGGCTGTTGTAAAGTCCCCGGCCCTCCATATCCACCACCGCAATCATGTCGCGGGCGTTGTCGGTGATTAGGCGCAAAAGCTCCTCGCGCTGGGCCAATCTGCGCCGGATGCGGTGGCTTATTAGTTGTTGGTAGAGTGCGTAGATGTCGAACAGCAGAACTG
>JBEKQR010000279.1:0-6275 GCA_049519515.1 Candidatus Korobacteraceae bacterium | reverse complement strand
TACATCAGAGCAACCCCTCGTCGAACTGAAGCCCCAGTTCCCATCCTCCGCACAGATGCACATTATTAGCCGGCCACAGCACTAGACCGTCTTCGCCATTTCCTTGGCCGAAGCTTTTTCTTTGGCGATGCGCTCGACCACCTGGTCGGAAGTCATCACCTGGCCGATAATCCGCCGCATGATCTTCAGCGCCGCTTCGTGGAAGTCGCGGCCATCCATGCTGTCCATGCAGTCTTCCACCATGATCACCGCGAAGTCCCGGTTGGTGGCTTCAAAGCTGGTGCTCAGGCAGCAACTGGAGGTGTTGATGCCGGTAATGATAACCGTATCCACGCCGAGCGTCTGCAGCAGGAACGGCAGGTCGGTCCAGAAAAACGCGCTGTAGCGTTTCTTCCCCGTGACCACGTAGTCGCCTTCCCGGTAGAGAGCGGGGATGATCTGGGTTCCCACCGAGCCGAACATATTATGCGAGCGCGCCGCCTTGCGCGGCGAGTTCGGATCTTCGTCATTGGCGCGCCAGTGCGGGTTGGACAATGCCTCCTGCGCATTGCGGAAGCCGGCGGTGACGTGGATGATCGGCACCTGCAGCTCGCGCAACTTGGTGAACAGCCTGGCCGCGCTGTCAATGACCTTCTGGCACCGTTCCTTGGGCCCGAGCGGCATGGTAGCCACATCGGGGTCCAGATGGCCGCGATGCATATCAACGGAAACAACCGCGTAAGTATTTTTCATCATTCGTTACTCCCTGGAGCAAAACCAAAGCAAATTGACCCTTCTCTTGGTGGAAGCCCACGCCTTCAGGCGTGGGACTCGGCTGAATTATAAAAGCGCCTTTAGGCGCTGTGGATGACCTGCTGTGCCCCCACATGGTTTAGCACAGCGGCTAAAGCCGCATCGGTGACAACGTGATAATTCCCACGCCTGAAGGCGTGGGCTTCCACAAAAAGCGTTCCACTAAAGTCTAAAGTCATCGGTCAGTGCCCAATCCCGCCAGCACCAGCAGCTTGGCGTCATACATCGAACGCGCTTCGCGGTGCAGCGGCGCTACGGCGTCGGCAAAGGCGCGATGCTGCTCCGGCGTAAGTTCGATGATCTCGCCCCCGGCCTGCCTGATGGTATCCACTGCCTGCGCTTCTTCCTTGACGTGAGAATCGCGCTGAAAGGCAACCGCGTCGTGAACCGCTTCCGCCAGGGCATTCTGCAACTCCTTCGGCCAGCCGTCGAAAGAAGCGCGATGCACGAATATCGGCCGGGAAAGATAGAAGTGGCCGCTGGCCGTATGGAAGCGGTGAAACTTGTGGACCCCATAGGTCACGCTGTTCAGGAAGGGATTTTCCTGCGCGTCGATGGCGCCGGCCTTGATCCGTTCTATCACTTCCGTCAGGTCCATGCTCATCGGCACGGCCCCCAGCAGCTCGAAGGTTCGCGCCTGTATCTTGCTGGGCAAAACGCGAATGCTCATGCCCTTCATGTCGGCAGGAACGCGGATGGGCCGCAGCCGGTTGGAAATATGACGGAAACCATTCTCGAAATAGCCGAGAATGCGGTAATCCATCTTCTCTTCGATCCTGGCCGCCAGCAGCCTGCCGAATTCGCCGTCCATCGCCGCGCGCGCCTGGGTTTCATTGGCAAACAGAAACGGAAGGTCGGCGATGCCCAGGTCCGGAACGCGATCGGTCAGATAACTGCTCGACTGGTAGCCGAGTGTCAATACGCCGCTCTCCACCAGCCACAGGATGTCCTCCGCGCGGTAGCCGAGGTCGAGGATGTTGTAAACGTACTTGACCTCGATGTCGTTGCCAAAGCTGGCGTTGAGCTGATCGCCAATTCTTTTGAGCGCGACGCTGAACCCGATTGTCGCCGGACCATAGCCTCCCATGCGGATTTGGATCGGCTTGGTCTTGACAATTGCCGGAGCGGGCTGCTCGACCAATGGCATCTTCGGAATGGTGCCTCCTGGGCTTTGGGCCGGCATAAAATACTTCCCCGTAAAGACTCGTTCGAAATTAAACCCCCAACCAATGCAGGCTTTAGCGTCGGCTGGGGGTGCTATACAGCTTACTTCTTCGGAGGAATCACCGGCAGCAGAACATATGGAGCATGCTCCGGGTCGATGTGCAGCGTGGTCTTTCCGGCAAAAATCTTCGCCGGCCGGTCACGCGGATCGTTGTGCAGGAACGGGCCGCAGCCCTTCAGCTCGTTCTTGAAGTGCGGCAGCTTGATTCCGGTTTTGTCGGCGAACTCGTAGTCCTTGCCCCGAACCGACAGGGCGATGCGGTAGCCCGCCGGGACCACGATGGAAGTCGGCCATATTTCCACGTCGAGCTCTACCGGGACTCCCGGCTTGAGCGGCTGAAGCTCGTCGTGCGTGTGATACGGCCGGTACGGCTTGGTCAGCTTGGGGTCAAGCTTGCGGTGCGAGGCCCGCAGCCAGCCTTGGGCAACCGGCGTGTGCGGGTCGATGGCGCCGAGGAAGACCACTTCCCGCAGATCCGGGGTATAGACCTTGAAGACCAGGAAGATGTCGGCATCGGTCGTGCTCGACGACACGAACAGCTTGGCCGCCAGCGGGCCGGTAATCTCGGTTTCCTTTTCCAGCGGCGCGGAGATGAACTCCACTCCCTTGCCCATGGCCTCGAACTCCACCTTGGCCGGCTGCTTTGGCGGTTCGGCGCCCAACCAGTGCCCGTTGGGATGCAAGTAGAACTTGGTCCACTTGGTGCGGGCCATTGGCCATTCGTTCTCGAAGCGTTCGACAAATTTCTCTCCGGGATGGCGGACCTGCAACTGCACCTTGGGCCGCTTGTCCCAGCCGTTTTTCTCGCCTTTCAGGAAATGAGCGAAGAACTGCTTCTGGATGTTGACTCCATAATCGGTATAGAAGTGGGTCCAGTGCTCGATGCCGTGCATCTCCAGCCACTTGTCCTTGGAGGCGGCGCGCACGAACGATTCGGTGTTGCCGCGCGGATGCAGTCCCGTTCCGCCCCAGTTGCCGGCTGAGAGGAACGGCACCTTGACCTTGTCCCAATCGGGCGAGCGCTCCTTGTGATACTGGTCATCCAGCGGATGCGCCAGAATCTCATCGCCGAAGTCGCAGCGGTTCTTGGCCATCTCCTTGTCGGATAACGTCTCGTCGCCGCATACCAGCTCGCCGGTCACTACGCTGCGCGGGCCGCGCTCACCCAGGCCGTACTGCACGCTCTTGACCTGAACGTCATACCAGGCGGCCCAGAAGGTTGTAAGCAGGCCGCCGTGATGGGTGGAGTCGCGGTACCAGTCGGCGGCTCCCTCCCAGGCGCACATCGCCGCCAGGTGCGGCGGCTGCAGCGTGGCCACCTCCCACTGATTCATGGCGAAATAGGAGATGCCGTTGACGCCCACCTTGCCGTTGGACCAGGGCTGCACGCCCGCCCACTCGATGCAGTTGTAAAAATCTTTGGTCTCGCGCGGCGAAAAATGGTCCACATAGCCCGGAGAACGGCCGCAGCCGCGCGAATCCACGCGCACAACCACATAACCTTCGGGAAGGACCCACTTCTCCGGGTCCAGAACCTCCCAGCTCTGGTACTTGTTGGTGGAACCGTAGGGAACATCCGGATGCTTGGCTGCCATGATGTCCCACGCTCCGGGATAGCCCTGCTGAAAAGACAGTCCCTTGGCATAAGGACCATAGGTAAGAATGACCGGGTATTTCCCGGACTTTGGCGGACGGTAGACGTCGGCCTTCAGAACCAGGCCGTCATCCATCTTGATCGGAACATCCCAATCGATCTGCATGCCGTCGCGAACTTCACTGCGGGTAGAGCTCATATTCTTTCCTCCCTCCTTGCGATATCACCGAATCGGTAACGTTCAGCAACAAATGTTGAACTTACCCTTCCACTTTCACCACGGAACCGCTCTCGGCCGACTTGCCGATGGCTTCGAAGGCCGAGATGTTGGCTACCATCTCCTCGTGGCTCACCGGATAGGGAGCGCGGCCGGCGGCGGCATCGGCGAAGGCCTCCAGGTTGGCGCGGACTATCGATACCGCCGGATACTCGATGGTCTTTGCCGGGCCGTCGTGCGTTGCCTTCTTCATCACCCAGCCTTCCGGCGCCTGCGGGTGTGCCTTGTCGTGAATCTCCACCCATCCCTTGTTCCCGAAAACGGTGAAGCGGATGATAAACGGCGGACCAAGGATGGAGGAGATGACCGCGTTAGCGCCGCTCTTGAACTTGATCAGGATTCCGAGCGTCTCCGGCAGCGGACTGATGAGCGAGCTGGCGCTGGCCAGCACGCTTTCCGCCGCACCGGCCACGGCGACGCACATGTCCAGGGCGTGAATGCCAAGCGCCACCATGGAAGGCCCGCCCGGAGATTCCGCTTTCTGAACGCGCCAGTTGTCGGCAGGCAACGGCCTGAGCATGAAGGTCAAAGCGCCTTCCATCATCTGGATCGTGCCCAGTTCGCCGGATTTCACCATCCGCAGCACGTCTTGCAGCGCCGGCTTGAAGCGGTGCTCGTGGCCGACGGCCAGCGCCACACCATTTTCCTTGCACGCTCCTATGGCGGTGAGCGCCTCGCGGCGGTTCATGGTCAGCGGCTTTTCGCAAAAGACGTTCTTCTTGGCCTTGGCGGCGGCCACAATCTGCTGCACGTGCAGCGTGTGCGGCGTGCACAGCACCACTCCGCCGATATTGGGATCGGCGAGCGCGGCATTGTAATCGTTCGTGAACTCCAATCCTTGCGACCGCGCCCATTCGCCGGCGGCGGGAACCGTGTCCACCGTCTTTGCCACCCGCAGCTTGGGGTTGTTCTTCAGCTCTGCGACGATCTGCTTTCCCCACCAGCCCAGGCCGACAACCGCAACATTGAGCTGGCCGCTATCTGAATAACCTGCCTTTTTCATTTGCGTGAACCTCATGTTGATCTATGAATCTGCTGATAAGTATTCGGAAACTGCGCTGTTAATCAGCCGTTTGCAGGAAAGACATTTTTAGTTTGTCGAGCCCCGGTTTGACAAGCGAAATCGATTGCGGCGGGTTTGCACCCCAACGCGCCAAAACCGGGCGCCCCCTGAACGCTAGCTGTATCTCTTGTCCGTGGCGCTTCCGTCGAACCAGTCAAAGGTGTCCGGAGTTGTCTTGACGATGACGTTCTTGAGGCGCGTGTAGTCTTTGTAGCAATCGATGCCGTTCTCCCGTCCAACTCCGCTGTGCTTGTAGCCTCCCCACGGAGATGCCGGGCCGATGCGGTGATGATCGTTGATCCAGACGATGCCGGCCTCGAGGCGCGACGCCACCCGGTGGGCCCGCCGGATGTCGTTGGTCCAGATTCCCATGGCCATGCCGAACTCGGTATCGTTGGCGGTCTCGATGGCTTCCTCTTCCGAGCCGTAGCGCATGATGCACACCACCGGCCCGAAGATCTCTTCCTGGGCGATTCTCATCCCGCGCCTGACGTTGGTGAATACCGTGGGAGCGACGTACCAGCCTGGACGCGGCAGCGCACCGCCACCCAGCGCCAGGGTAGCGCCTTCTTTTACGCCGGCCTCGATGGCGCGCAGCACGCGCTCACGCTGGCGCGCGGAGATCAGCGGGCCGACATCGGTGCGGTTGTCCATGGGCGCCCCGACGCGCAGCTTGCTCACCTTCTCGACGAAAGCCGCCGCAAAGCGCTCGTAAATTGCATCGGGCACCAGAATGCGGGCTCCCTGCACGCAGGTTTGGCCGGTGGCGATATAGCCGGCGAATACAGTTCCATTCACGGTGTTGGTGAAGTCGGCGTCGTCAAAGACGATCAGCGAAGCTTTGCCGCCCAGCTCGGCGGAGACCTTGATCAGGTTGTATCCGGCAATGGAGGCCACTGCCCGTCCGGTAGGCGTTCCACCGGTCAAGTCGATCTTACCGAGCGTAGGATTTTCCGCCAGGGCCTTGCCGGCAACCGAGCCGAGGCCATGCACCACGTTCACTATGCCGTCGGGAACGCCGCTTTGCTGAATCAGTTCGGCCAGGATGTTGACCGTCAGCGGAGCCAGCTCCGAGGGCTTGATGACCACCGCGTTGCCCGCCGCCAGGGCCGGCGCCAGCTTCTTGGTCAAGATCAGCAAGGGATGGTTGAAGGGCGTCAGCAGCCCCACCACTCCCAGCGGCTCCCGCGTCGTGTAATTAAGATAGCCGGGGCCGAACGGCACCACCGAATCTTCCAGGGTTTCGGCCACGCTGGCAAAGTAGTCGTACCACTCCGGCAGGCGGCCCAGTTGCGCCCGCATCTCGCGAATGGGACGGCCGGTT
>JBEKQR010000278.1:0-6278 GCA_049519515.1 Candidatus Korobacteraceae bacterium | reverse complement strand
AAAGGGCCTCTGGAGCGTAGCGGAAGAGGCCCTTTCCCCGCGCAAATCCCAGCTTGATGTTTCCTCCTACCGGTTCCCTTTTCCTCCGCCCCAGTGGTCCCCTTTTATTCCGCCCTTGACAATGAAGGCCAAGATGAAGCCGATTATCCAGTAGTCGAAGAACTCAAGCATGTCGCCCAGCATGGCGGTGATGATCAGCTTGTAGTGATTAGCTGTAAGCTTTGTAGTATCCAGCTTGCCGAGCAGTTCGCTCACCGTCATGGTTGCAGCCTGGGTGGACTCTGTAGACATAGATGTACTCCCTTCCGCCTGTCTCAGATTGACCTATAGTGATGACTAGCTAAGTAGCGATATCCAAACAAATCGTCATCACAGGTATTTCAAAAACCATTCCGCAGCGTGTTCAGCTGCCATTTCGGCTGAAGGCCCTGAAAGCATATGTGTCGCGCTCGGCATAACGGCAATCTTTACGGGGCCCTGTAATTGCTTTGCGACGGCCAAGGCGTTGGTTTCGTTGTCTACTGCGGAATCCCGTTCGGCCACCACGAATAACACCGCCACGTTCTGCGGAATCTGCTCCACATACCAGAATGGGTGGTACTCAGCAAACACCGATCTGGTTTCCTGCCCTGTCATCAATGCTGCGGCGGACTGGGTACCGGGAGCTTGCCCATAGCGAGCCAGCGCGATTTGTTCCTTCAGCCGCTCGCTCGAAGGCAGTGTTGGCCGTTTGGATTTGTCCTTACCACCAATGATCGGAGTTTGGGCCACCGCCGCTCTGATGCGTGGATCGGTCGCCGCAACCATTGCGACGTGTCCGCCAGCTATATCCGTCCCCCAAACTCCGATCCGGTTCCGGTCGATTCCCAGCTCGCCTTGCAGGTACGAGATCGCGTTCCGTATGTCCAGCACCTGGTCGGTCGGTATCAGCCGTTTCCGCCGTATGCGTACCTTTGCGGTGTGTTGCGAGAATCTCAGGCGATCGTCGAAGCGCACCTGCTCGGCCAAATAGACATAGCCGCCACTCTTGCCCCATCCGCGGTAGTCAATCGCCATTGCTACCAAGCCACGAGCCGCGAAACGGGTGGCATAGCTCTCGATCGACGTCTCCGTATTCTCCCATCCTGGGGCCAGAACCACCGCGGCCATCTTACCTTCCGGGCTGTAGCCTTTCGGAAGAAACAACTTTCCGTAGCACTGAACCCCTTCGCTGTAGAAGTGCACCTCCTTGGTTGTAACTCCTTCCGGTGGAGGTGTGGTTGCCCCGGCCTGTGCATAAACCTGCGTACCCATGGCCACAAAGATGATGGCGAGAAGCACTGAGCGAACGAAATAATATCCTCTATTGTTCATGGCATGCCGCCTTCCTCTTAGTTACGCTTTTCTCCCGGCGCGCCTGTTCCCAGATATTTCAGGAACCAGTCCGCTGCCAGTGTCGAGCCGACCTCGAAGGCCGTCCCTGAGTACATCTGGAAATGCCCCACGTAAGGCAGGGTCACCTCTTGCCAGGTTCCCTTGAACACTGAAGCCGCTTGAAGGCTTTTCTCGGGGGTTAATTCGTCATGTTCCGCCAGTACGGACAATATTTTGGTAGTCTCCGGAATCCGCTCCAGCAGTCTTCGTGTGCCCATCCTCATTTCCCGATTTACCTGGTTGCTGTACATGTCCATCTTGGAACGAAACGATCCCCAGAAAACAGCCGTGCCGTCACGGTAGAACCCACCGTCCACTTCCGCTCCTTGACCTGTGCGGGCGCGCTTAATCATGTCGTCTTGCATAGCCGTCGGAATCGGTGCCAAAGCGGCTGGATGCACCCCGGGACTCGGGAAAAGTGACGCTAGCACCGCCTGTGACGATACCTGCGTCACTACCGCCTTAACCCGGGCGTCCAGCGCCGCCACCGAGGCCACCACCGCGCCTCCGGCGCTCGAACCCCATATACCGATCCTGTCCGGATCTATCCCAGGCTCCCCTTGCAGGAAGGATATTGCGGCTCGGAAATCTTCAACCTCACGGACGAGGTTGTAGTCGGTTCTTTTCAACTGTACCCGCGCTGTCTTCTCCCAAACCAGCCGTTCGTCGCTGGTGGTGTCCGGCTCTAGCAAAGACACCGCGCTGCCGCTGAACCCGTAGGTCCGGTAATCGATTGCCATCGCCACCAGCCCACGGTCAGCGAATCTTGCCCCGTACTTCTCGATCCCGATGGCTAGCGCATTGTTGCCGTGTCCGACCACTACGGCTGGCCACTTTCCTCGAGCCGAAAAGCCGCGAGGGAAAAAGATCTTCCCATAAAGCGGAGTTCCGCCATCCACGTAGAACGTTACCTGCCGCGTGGTGACGCCTTCCGGCAATGTATAGGCCCAATCTTCCGGATGCGTCCCGTCGTCCCGCTTCATGGTCTGCGCCTGTTTCTGCAAATCCAGTCGGTATTGCTCCACGATGTCGGTGTTAATCTGTGCCAACAGCGGAACAGGCATGGCGCAAATTACTGCCACAAGGAGAATAACGAGCGAATATGATCGTATCGGCAAAAACATTTATCTTCTCCCGGAGGAATTCGATTCGCAAAACAAAGTATCTATCGCCGCGCCCAGACCCACGGCCCAGAGTTTTCTCAACTTAGTTCTTTCCCAGCCAAGTCAGCATCACGCGCTACTCTAGCGCTGTTAGAGGCAGTGCCTTTTGCGAAGGAAATCATCTCCTCCAACTGCTTGCGCACTAGCTGCCCCGTTTTGTCGAAGTGCTCCTTGAGCAGCCGCACCGCGTCCTCGATCTTGCGCGAGACGGCAGCATCCATGATCGCCGAGTGCTCGCTGTCGTCTCGGTGAAGAGGCGCCGTGAATGCAGCCACGCGCGAAAGATGACGGTACCGTCCGAAAGCATGGAAGAGCTGTTCACAGAACTCTTCCAGCCAGGCCGAACCGCAGGCTGACACCAGGCTGGCGTGAAACAGGCGATGTGTTTCTTCCCATGCTGGGTTCCTCTCGACTTTGTTATCTTCGCTGTATCTGGGAGTACGAGACAGGCGGTGGCAGGCAATCACCACGCGTTCTTCCCAAGCGTTATCGCCAGATTCTATGGACCGGCGCAGTCCTATTTCGTTAAGGCACCAGCGCGCGCTCAGGATGTCTTCTAGATCTCGCTCGCTCAGCGGAGCTACCATAAAACCCCGCTGGTCGCTGTGCGCGACAAGCCGCTCGCCGGCGAGGCGATTCAGTGCTTCGCGCATCGGGCACAAGCCGATGCCGTAGCGCTCACAAAGCTTGTGGATCACTAGTTTCTGACCGGGAGCAAGCGTCCCATTAACGATTTCATGATGCAGATGCTGATAAGCCGCCGTCGTCCAGCTTCCCGGGCCATCCTTCCGCGTTCTCTGATTGTTCTCCAATCTATTACCCCCACCAGCTTTTCTTTCCTGAACAAATAGCAACATCAGCACCCACACGCCAAAAGCGGAACATGGCAAGAAATCTATAAATTACAATCTAGATTTCTTGTGGTTGATAAAGCTTCTCAGCGATTTTACCTTGTAATTCCCCTTTTTGATAGATTTATGAGACTATTTTTCCATTTAAATCGATTATTTCTTGACTATCTCGTAAATCCTTGCAATATGGACTTTCAATTAGCAATCAATCGAAACCCAGGCCGGGTGCCGATGGCTGGGAGTCGAAATGTTGGTGTACAAAACTGCTAACAATGGATGGAGATATTTCACCTCGACCTCGACGCGTGAAGTTATTGTCTGCTGTCCATCCTTGACTCGGAATGAATCCCTGCGGCAGTTCTTGTAAAGCTTTGCTTTATATGCCTACACCGAGAGGAACTGGAGGTGGTTCGTATGAAATGGCCGGAAGACCGACATCTAGCGGTAATGGTCAATGTTTGTCTCGAAGGGTGGTCTAAAGGAAACACGCCAAGTGTTGGTCCGATGGGGAATCTGTTGAAGAGTGGCTATTTCGACTCTCAAGCAGAGAGATGGGCACGGTATGGAAAGTCCGAGGGCATGCGGCGTCTACTGGGCATTCTGGACAAGGAGAAGGTAAAGGCAACTGTGCTGACGAGCGCAGTTATTGCAGAGGAATGCCCAGACATCGTTCGGGAAACGGCAGCCGCGGGACACGAGGTCTGCGCGCACTCAGTAGCGCAGGACATTCTTCCGGTGTACTTGTCAGAGACCGAAGAGCGCGAGAATGTCCGCCGCTGCGTCGTATCGCTGGAAAAAGCAGCTGGAGGCCGCCCGCTTGGGTGGGCCAGTCCCCGGGGAACGCCGAGTCCTATCACAGCAACCCTGTTGGCGGAGAACGGGTTTATGTGGCACGCGGAAGCCCCGGAATCAGATATGCCGTTCATCCAACAAACGCCTGCCGGCAAAATCGTCGTCATCCCGTTTTCAATGGAAGTCAACGATATGCCGCTCTACATACGCTATGGGAATTCTCCAGAAACGTTTTCGCGAATTCTCGCAAGAGTAATTGAAGGATGGTATGAGAAACACCCTGAATATAGGGCTTGTCTGGATATCACGGTGCATGCGCACGTGTTCGGACGGCCATATGGGGCATTGGAGTTTCAAAGGTCAATAGAGATTGTAAAGGCAAAGCCTTGGATTTGGCTGGCCACTCATCAAGAGGTCGCTTCCACGGTGCTTTAAAAAGTTGATCAAGGAAGGACCTCAAATAGCAGAGTTGCATAGGAAGGTATATGTCTACCGAAACAAACGCCTCCGATCTCTTGACGATTTATGACAATGCAAAACTGACGCCGCGATATTGGCTGGTTTGCACCCTGCTAATGCTGCATGAAATGTTCGATTATTACGACTTCTACATTGTGGGATATCTTGTGGCTATTTTGGCACCCGCCTGGCACCTTACCTACGGTCAATCGGCCGGGATCTTGCTGGCGGCCGGTTTCGGCGCGGTAATCGGTGCTCTTGTTTTTGGCAAGGTGGCCGATGTAATGGGTCGCAAGCCCTTGCTGGTCTTTAGCGGCTTCCTGGTGGCGGCCTCCGCTGGCGGAATCGCTCTGATCCCCAAGGAGTCCTGGATATTATTTTCTCTGCTCCGTATCGTTGTGGGGTTCGGCATAGGAGGCGCCATCGCGGCGCAGAATGCGCTCATAGTAGAGTTTGCGCCGACCCGCTATCGTACGTTCCTCTCGGGCATAATGATCGCCCCGGTTTCGCTCGGAATTTTGATCGCGGCGATCCTCTCGTCGCTGCTGCTGCCGATTATCGGCTGGCGGGGATTGGCGGCAATCGGGGCGGCTCCGGCCGTGCTGGCCACCGCGGTCATTTTCTTAATGCCAGAATCCCCCCGCTGGCTGCTTGCACGCGACAGGTTTGTGGAGGCGCGCGCCGCCGTCGCCTTGCAGCTCGGGGTCAGCCCCGAGTCGCTTCCGATGCCCACCGCTAGCAAGCAGGCGCCTCCGCCCGCACCATTGCGTGAGCTTCTGAAACACCGCCGCGCCTTCTGGCTCTTGGTACTGAGCTGGATTGGCATGAGCACCACCACTTATGGTTACCAGCTCTGGTCTCCCACGATCCTCGCCATGGTCATGAAGATCCCAGTCAAGGCGGTTGCCGGCTACTTCATCATAATCGCGATTGCGGGCCTCATAGGGCGGTTCGTCTTTTCGACACTCCCGCTGTTTATAGGCAGGCGCCATTCAGGCGAGGTTATGGGCTGGGGCGCGGCCATCTTCATCTTGCTGGCTGGCATTTACCACAACCAATACCTTGCCGGTCTCCCAGCGTTTGTAGTGTGGCTGACCCTGGCCGCCGTGTTCGTCAATGGGGGCTTCTCCAACGTTGTGCCACACACGCTTGAGATCTTTCCGGTACGTCTAGTTGGGCGGGCGACGGGGGCGTCGCAAGCCGTAAATAGCATCGGCAGGATATTGGGACCGGCATTCCTGGGACTCATTGCCGGGACGGGGAATGTAGTCAACCCCCAAGCGACCGAAAAAGCTGTACTACCGGCCTTCATATTTCTATCCTGCTGCTGCTTGATATCCGGGCTCTCATATACTCTGCTGCCGATCGAGACTCACGGCCGGCCGCTTACGCTTAAAGGTGAAGATTCAGAAAAAACGTCTGACGTATCCGCCACTGCTATACGGCGCTGATGTAGCGAAGATCAATCGCAACGTGAATCAAACCGGCGAGCCAGAAGGACGTCCGTGGGTATCTTGACTGGCTCTCCGGAGGCTTGAAATTCATTACGGAGGACCCTGGCCATGACAACTGGAACAACAACCGCCGCATCGGTATCACA
>JBEKQR010000277.1:0-6278 GCA_049519515.1 Candidatus Korobacteraceae bacterium | reverse complement strand
TCATTACGGCGTGGAAGCAATTTGGTGAGCCGAGTTCAGTGTTTGTCGGCAAGGACGACACGATTTATGTGGGAGCGTCAGCTTCCGATCCGACCACGAAAAACGTGCGGGGCATCGTGATTGGAAACGCCAAAGATGGATCGCTCAAGTACTTCATTCCCGACCCGACTGACCTAAGCAAAGTGGAATGGGGAACATCGGCATCAGGGATTGCAGCCGATGAGGAGGGCAATATTTACGCCGCAGATGTTGGCGGGCACAACTTGAGGAAATACGTCAAAGTCAAGTAGAGAGAAGTGCATCAACGGACAAAGGCGGGCGTTCAGCTTCACGCAGGTCTGGATACCCGCCTGAGGAAACAGCTTCAGACTTCTTACTGAATATTGGGGCGCGAAGCGGAGGGAAAAACTGCGCCAATTCCCAAATCACATCCTTAGCCGTGGCACCTTGCTTCAGGGTCAAGGTGATACGGCGCTTCTTCACCTGAGGGATGTCGGCGTCTTCCACGTCCGGCGCAATCACCACAGCGTCGATGTCATGACGCTCGCAGAGGGAGAGCACTTCCGAGGCGGTGAGTGCCCCCCACACTGTGTACCCGGCGAGCCTCAGGTCGGATGCCAGCGCAGAAGGGGTCCGGCTGGTCAGGCAGACGAGCGAAAGCACGGTTCCGTCCAACTTCCTGCAAATTTGCGTTAGGTTAGTCTTTGGCAACCTGCCGCCCTTACTTCCTGGTTACCCCTTGCCGCTGATTGCCGCTGTACATAACAACCAAAATTATGTGCCGACCATTGTTTTTCGGGATTACAATCCAGCCTTATCACCAGACCGTCAAGGTCATTTTGTCTATCCATTCATGGATGGCTATTCCGGTCGAGTTTCCGTCAAGCTGAACTTCTGTTCCGATTGTCGGCACCCACCCGTTACTCAGTGCAGAATAAGTGGCGTTAAGCACAGTAGCCTTTCCATCGATCACTAACGTTTGGTAGGTGTAAGTGTGATTCGCAAGGTTTCCGGTGACGTACAGTTGGACGTGATGCCACGTGTTTACCGACCAACCGCAAGGAAGAGTTGGGGAGACCGTAGCCCAATTATTGCCTGCAGAGTCCCACAACCGCCATATCTTGCCATCGGCGTAATCACACTGGATGGACATATCATATTTATAACCATTCGCATACCAGTCAGGGTCATATTCAAAAGTCTGAACGCCATCAGTGTTGTCTGTGTAAATCCAGAAATCCTCCAAGAAATTGGAGACAGAGTTTACCAAAGCCACGTCGGTGCTGTTATGCCACCAAAAAAGAGCATTGGAGCCAGCACCTGCTGAGGAAATCTCCATGCTCGCACCGCTCAAAGAGGGAGTGGTCTGGTTCATGGCATTGAAGTATGAACTGTTTCCTGACCCGCCCGCACAACTCGACGCATTGCAACTACCGGTAAGAGGAACTGACTGAATGTTCGAGAACACGGTTGCGTTCGCCGGGGGAGTTGGCAGCACAGACGCAGCCGCTCCGGCAGTTGCGCCCGACGTAGGCGCTAGTGTTGACGATACCGGGTTACTTTGCGAGGAGGAGTTCCCCGCGCTTGTACTCCCACCGCAACCGGCCAAATACATCGATGATGCCAATATCAAGCCAACCAGAATACTTCGAACTACTACTCTGCTCATTCAAGACCTCCCGAGGAGCCCTTACGTGAACAGAGAGTACGGTGCTATCTAGCTTCGTAATATCGGCACTTGTATCTAGAACTATTGAGGTTGTTACCTTAGCGTGGGTCTTATCGCCTTTATTTGTTTCTAGGGACGTTCCTAATGGTAATTAAGGCGAAGCGTATGGCAGGCGGAAATGTGGCGGAAGCTAACAGGGCAATGGTGCTGGCCCAGAGTTGCCAAGGGGCGACGGACTTGTTGTTCACCGTTTGCAGGATCAAATGTTTGAGATTGCGCAAAGGTGCGCCAGTGTTTTAAAGAAGAACTCGCCCAAGATGCAGTGAAGCAAGCCTCCGGTGTTGTAGAGTAATCATGGCCATGAACAAGAAATGGGAACCGACCGAAAGCAAGCGATTTGGACTGAACTGCCGCAAGAAGGTGAAGCGGCTTGAGCACTCGAAGTGGGATGGCAGCAAACGGAAACACGACCCTATCGACCTGCTGATTGCAGCGAACAGAGACCGGATTCCGGAACTCGTGCCCATCAAAATGGGGAGAATGGCAGTATCGCCATTCGGTTTCTTTCGAGGCTCCGTTCCGCTGATGGCGGCTGATCTAGCCAGCCTTCCTGCTACAGCCATCCAAGTCCAGATTTGTGGAGATGCTCACGTACGCAATCTCGGCTTCTTTGCCGCCCCCGATGGCCGACTGATATTCGACATCAACGATTTTGATGAGACGATCTGTGGTCCGTGGGAGTGGGACTTAAAGCGCCTTGCCACCAGCCTAATTCTTGCGGGACGAGAAGCGGGAAATTCTGACCGGCTGTGCAAAGAGGCGGTCCAGGTGTTCATGAGTTGTTATCGCGAAGCGATGCTTCGATTCTCGAACATGCCCAGGCTTGAACTGGCGCGATTTCGGGTTCACCGGCAGCCTTCGGTAAACCCAATCCATTCGGCTCTGCATAAAGCAGAGAGAACTCCCCCCATTCAAAATCTCGAAAAGTTGACCACTGCCCGACGTGATGGATCACACATATTCAAAGAACGAAAGCCGTTTTTGGTACGTGTGGGCAGGCCGCTTGTTAGCCAGATACAGCGGGCGCTGAACGGTTACCGGAATACCCTTGACCCTGAACGCCAGCATCTTTTGAGCTTTTATCGCCCGGCAGACACCGCGTTCAAGATCGTCGGGACAGGAAGCGTGGGTCTGCGCGATTATGTCGTGTTGTATTTTGGCAATGGCGAGCAAGACCCACTGTTCTTGCAGGTCAAAGAAGAGCCGCCTTCCGCATATGTGCCATTCTTGAGAAAAGCTCGTTCCGAGATTAACCAAGGTCAGCGTGTGGTCGAGGGGCAGCGCCGGATGCAAGCCCAATCCGACTTGTTGCTAGGCTGGACTCGGTTTGGCGGGCGCGATTACCTCGTGCGGCAACTGAGCGACCACAAGGCGTCGATTGACGACAACGACCTTCGCGGCAAGGGACTCCTGGCTTACGCGCACACTTCGGGGGAGATTCTTGCGAAGGGGCATGCCCGGTCGGGTGATCCGTGCGCACTGTCGGCGTACATCGGCTCGGGAGCAAAGTTGGACAAGGCGCTTGTGAAGTTTGCGGTCGCTTACGCGGATCAGGTGACTTTGGACTACGAGAAGTTCAGGGATGCGATTCGTAGCGGGCGCATCAAAGCTTCCCGGACCCCGTTCTAATCACAGGGTCGAATGTAAGCTAGCCACGTACCTGTAATTCACGAGGATGTCGCCGGAATTGCTGAAACGCCTGAAGGCGACCTCTGGTGGCTGACGGGCAGTTGATATGGATCAGTACAAATGATCGCAGATTCCTGTTGCCAACGTTCAAAAGCAGCGTTAAAGTTTTGTACCAAGATGTACCCTCCATAAATTGATTGACTCTGGATCGACCCACTGGACTTTGCTCTCCGGTGGGCTTTCTATAGTTCGCTGAGGTTGCCTTGCTGTCTGTCTGCTGTGCGTCTCTGCTGGGCATTGCCAGCCAAATTCAGCCACACCCCACCAGGGCGCTCCCGGCCACCTCCCGCACAAGCCAACCGGAAAACTCGGTGTCCGATGCAGATGTACACGATGGCAGGACGGCGACGATCCCGCCCTAGACGCGGCAGCTTCAGGGCAGCCGGTATTATGTCGTTGCCCAAAAGGCCGGAAGTTAAATAAAGGCTGCTTTATACTTGCCTAGGAGGTATCGTCGATGTCGTGCCGACTGATTCTAACGCTTTTATTGTGCTCATTGTCTTGCTTTGCAAAGGGGTCACTAATATATGACGAAGTAGGGGTAGTCACATATAAACCAACCAACCGGGTGCCAACAGCCTCCCCCACGGGTATAACCGTTGAAGGCACTACAAGCCCTTCCTGTGATGTAGCCCCATGGGGAACAGGCTGTTCTCCTGTGCTTACAACTGTGACACTCCAGGGTGAAAAGCAACAAATGATTCCTCCCCAACCATTTTGGAGTGGGTTGCCGCCTGATATTTGCGTAAACGGTTGTGATCCACTTAACGATATTGTGGAACGTGCAAGAACCAGATACGAAAAGGAGGATGCCAAGCAGCAAGAAGCCAAAATGAATGCGATTAAGGCGCTGCCCTGCAAGCCGTGTACAGTCGCTGACTTCACGGAAGTTGAAAAGAAGTACCCACCGCCAGCATCGGTGAGTATCTCTTTTCATTATCGTTCCATGGCCGCTAAGCAACATAAAGCCTTCGCGCTCTTTTGTTTGCCACATGAACTCACAACTCAGAAGGGGCAGAAGAGGCAACTAGAAGTGTGCTACTTAAAGAATTAGCATTCCTCCCGACTGACAAAACCCGTTTCGGCAGCTAGCTCGTTCAGTTGAGGAGAATGCCGACGAAAAAGCGTTAAAGAATCGAACCTCCTGCTTATCCAGTAGCGGCTCCGCTTGGGTTTCGTGTTCGGCAGAAGCGTCAGCCAGCAACTCGCCAATCGAGCAATGCATAGCAAAGGCGATCTTGCCCAGCGTATCCAGGGATGGAATCGTGTGTCCGTTTTCGACGCGGGAATCCGATCATTCCTCCAATGACGCCGGGTGAAACCGAAAACTAGAAGTACGCGATCACCATGTTCCTGGTGGCAACTTCCATCATCTGGATTCCCCTCCTGATTATGGCTATCTGCGGCTTTTTCCGCTGGCTGGAACGACAAGACGATCCCGAAGTCCTGGCAGTACTTTGCTCTTGACCAATACCACGTTAGTTTTTGATCTTGCAAAACCGTCCCCCAGCAGTAAAATGTCCGCGATTCAAAGTTCCAGAAAGATTCACCTTTGAATTTGGCCGCGGGACACCGCATCACCAGTAGCCGCGACAATCAACTTCGGCGGCGGCTCTGAGCGGAGGCCAACATGCTCACACCGATTCGGCGTTTGTCGTGCCTGATGTGCCTCGTTCTGACCGCAGCCCTGCTTGCCCCAGCGCAACTGCGCCCAGACAGTGCGCCTGAACCAAAGTCACAACCTAAGCCTTCTGCCAATCTCCTGGTGACCGCCGATCTAGACTGTGATTGGATGTTGGATGACAAGCCCCAGGGACGGCTGAAGGCCGGGGAGATCAAGAGTGTAAACGTCTCGCCTGGAAACTATCTGGTACGAGCCAGTTCTAGTGATGGGCAGGATAGTTGGCAGACTTCCGTGACAGTTGCAGGACGGAAGACATTACAGATTCCACTGGCTGGCGTGCGTCAGGCGAGGAAGGAAGAAGTCACTGGGCGTAAACGTGAAGAGGATCGTAGACAGGCGACGTGGACTGACCCGGCAACCGGGTTAATGTGGGTACGGCAGGACAACGGGAGCAACGTGACCTGGAAGCAAGCCATTGATTATTGCCGCAGCCTGAGCCTTTTAGGTTACTCGGATTGGCGGCTGTCGACGATTGGTGAGTTGGCGGCAATCTACGACCAGTCGCAGGACGTGAACCGTTATCACATCAAAGGCGGGATTCGTCTCAGCACATGCTGCCAATGGAGCAGCACGACCACTGCTTTTGCTGAGGATGCTTGGTTCTTCACCTTCCTCAAAGGGGCTCGGGACTTTTCCGGACTCGGCAGCAGCAGCGGCCGTCGCGCCCTGTGTGTGCGCCGTTCCGGGGAATGATGTGGATGCTTTTAGCGGTCGTCGGCTTTCGTTGTGTCCGGGAAGCGGCGAAGTGATCCCTTGATTCTTTTCCCTTATCCCTTGAAGCGCCTCAACCGTGGCTCAAAAAGGCGGAAAAACAGCCTTCTAACTGAAAACGGCTTTCATTTACAGGGGTGGTTTACAAGGGTGTGTTCCGCAGACCCGACTTCATTGGCTTTTTTGGACGTTTTTCCGCCGAGCGTGCTGGTCTAATGCCTACAGTCTAGAAACCAGCTTCTGGCGTATCTGACTCCATATCTATTCACGGTGTCAGCACCTTGTAGCCCGATGCTGCTCCCCCATAAAAACGGGCGTGAGAAAAAAAGCACCTGCAACCAGCTACTCCACATCATACTTACTACATCTTCATACGCATCTCCGCCATCCGGTGACGGCTGGTTCATATGCGCGTCCAGATGCCGGGTTTTCTCGGCCCAGGAGCAGCTATGAACGCAGCAGCAA
>JBEKQR010000276.1:0-6299 GCA_049519515.1 Candidatus Korobacteraceae bacterium | reverse complement strand
GATACACTTCTCTGGATCAAAAGGAGGCATATGGAGATCAGGACCGGGGTCCCCGACGAGCCCGCTTTTGGCTTGCCGGGGTGGAAGACGGTTGGCGTGATCGGGGCCGGCACCATGGGCAATGGTATCGCGCATGTCTTTGCCAGGACCGGGTACGAGGTCGTGCTGGTTGACGTGGAGCAGCGCCTGCTCGAGCGCGGCCTGGAAACCATTGCCAGGAACATGGAGCGCGAAGTCGCCAAGCAAAAGCTTACGGCCGAGGAGCGCGAGGCCGCGCTCAAGCGCATCCACGGCACCACGTCGCGAAAAGATCTCTCCGGCTGCGAGCTGGTGGTCGAGGCGGCAACCGAAAAGCTGGAAATCAAGGCGGAGATTTTCCGTGAGCTCGATTCGCTCTGCCTCCCGGAAGTCATCCTCGCCTCGAACACGTCTTCCATTTCGATCACTAAGCTGGCCGCTCTCACCCGCAGGCCGGACAAGGTGATTGGCATGCACTTCTTCAATCCCGTGCCGGTGATGAAGCTGGTCGAGGTCATCCGCGGCTTGGCGACCTCGGACGAAACCTGCCGGCGGGTGAAGGCGCTGGCCGAGAAGCTGGGCAAGACGCCGGTCGAAGTCAACGACGCGCCCGGGTTCGTCTCTAATCGCGTGCTCATGCCGATGATCAACGAGGCAATCTACGCCGTCATGGAAGGCGTGGCCACGGCGGAGGCGGTCGACGAGGTCTTCAAGCTAGGCATGGCCCATCCCATGGGACCGCTGACCCTGGCCGACTTTATCGGGCTGGACGTCTGCCTGGACATCATGCGCGTGCTGCTGGCCGGCCTGGGCGACCCCAAGTACCGGCCCTGCCCGCTGCTGATCAAGATGGTCGATGCCGGCTGGCTTGGACGCAAGTCAGGCCGCGGCTTCTACCGCTACGAAAAGTGACGATTAAGAAGTACAACCACAGAGGGCACAGAGGAAAACAGAGGAACACAGAGAATTGTGGTGTACTTCTTGCCCTCTGCGCAGGGTGACCCATTCAACTTCTTTTGCTTGAGTGGGGCAGTTCTCGGCTGTCGTCCAACGTTGCTTTTCCGGAAGTAGCTCTGGTGGAAGCCCACGCCTTCAGGCGTGGGAACTCAAGAGTTTTAAAGTTGCGGCTTTAGCCGCTGTGTTCAACTCATATTTCGTAGAACATTTTTCCTGGTACTAGTAACGCCTTGTTTGCACAGGGGCTGAAAGCCTCGTCTTTTCAGACGGACACATTCACCGGGCTAAAGCCCGGTGCTTCCACCCGGATGCAGCAGCCATAATATTGCCCCGAAGGCCGACGCTTTCACCCGAATACAGTAAGTCGGGTAATCTCTGTGTTCCTCTGCGCACTTTGTGGTTATTTTTGCTGTTTTCCTTCCCGAATTGGTAATTTTGCCGCGAAAGACGCACTCAATTTGCGTCCTCCTGGTTCGCTGCCCGCTTCTAAATAGGTGGGTAGTCCCTTGGGAGCGGAGGACGATTAAGACAAGATGACACATCTGGAGATGGAGACGATTTCCGATCAAGCCGAAAAGACCGCCGAACCGCGTGACGGCATTTTTTATGGCATTGCCGTAGCGCTCGGAATCTGCAGCGGGCTGTTGCACGTCGTCTTGCGTGATGCCTTGTTCACCGCGCTGCTGGTTACGGCCGCGACCATGTTCCTGGGCTTCATGCGCCCGCGGCGTCCGTGGCGCTGGACCCTGCTGGTGGCGCTATTGGTGCCTGCCGTGATGGTAGCGGCAAATCTGTTGAACTACTACAAGGAATTGAGCCGCGCCGGCATCTACGGCTCGGCGCTCGTTACCCTTCCGGGAATTGCCGGCGCCTACGGCGGCCATTTCGGCCGCGGCTTCCTGCGCGTGATGTTCGGAACGAAGTAAAGATATTTTAAGATTGCAGATTTAAGATTTAGAGCAAATCAGGCCTTGGCGTAGCCCTATTTTGGGTGTCATGCTGTCGGCTCCGCAGGAGACGCGAAGCATCCCCATGTAGTCACTCCGCTCCGTACCGTTTAGAGTTTTCTATAAACACCCCGCTGGTCAGCCTTTGCTCAGGGTGGAGACCAGCAGCACCAGCCCGGAAAGCAGCAGCAGCGAGAGCACCAGCCGGCGAAAGGCGCTGGCGTTGATCCGTTTGTAGAGGCGGGCGCCCAGAATGGTAGGAACAATTACGGCGGGGGCCATAAGGAGAAAAATCTTTCCCAGGGCGGGCGTCAGAATTCCGTCGTGCCAGTAGATCACCATGGCGATGGCCTGCATCGCCAGGTTAAAACTCTGAAAGATGCAGCGCTGCACATCCTTGTCCCAGCCGCGCACCGTGCACCACAGCGTGGGTGCTGGTCCGGTGAGGCCGGCGAGTCCACCCATGACGCCCCCGACCACCCCTGATAAAGCGTCCGCCAGCCGTCCCCCGGCGGCGACCGGCTTGACATTCGTGAGCAGCAATGTGAAGGAACAATAAACTATAAGAACGATACCGACGAATAGCCGGAACAGGCGGATGTTGACACTGCCCAGCAAGGCTACCCCAATGGGAACCCCAACGGCACCTCCGATCAGAAACGGCATTACCCTTTTCCATTCGAAGCGGTGAGTTACAGTGCCGATCGAAAACGTCTGAGTCACCAGCGAGCCGAAGACCACCATGGGAGCGAGAAATTGGGGATGAATCCCCCATACCCAGAACGCCAGCGCCACCAGGCCGAAGGCGAAGCCGGCTATGCCGGAGACAAATCCGCCGGCACAAGCGCCTACTATGATCGCGAACATAACCCCGGTTGACATGCTTCTCCTGGCGAGCCGTGTCTGAAAGTTTCAAAGTTTCAGGGTTTCAAAGTTTCAAGAATTGCGCAAGGTTGATTGGTGCGATCGGAGCAGAACTGGAGATGCTGTAGCGGCCAGGCGTTCCTGGCGGCAAACGCGGCCATTTGCCAGGGGCGGACCGATGCATCCCACTACTGCCTGTTGGAAAAACAGAGTTGAAGGTATTTATAGGAAGATCCACACGGCGCGGAGCAGAGTGACCGCATGGGGATGCTTCGCGTCTCCTGCGGAGACACTCAGCATGAAACCCAGAATACGGTTACACCAAAAACCTAATTTGCTCTAGCCGCTGAACCCAAAGAGCCTGGCCGGATTGGCGGCCAGCAAGCGCCGGCGCAGGCTGGCATCAGCAGCCCAGCTCTTCACCAAGCCCAGGTTGTATCCGTCATCCTCTTTGCGGAACGGTTCGACGTCGGTCGGCTTGGCATCGGGCTTGCGCGTCGAGCCCGAGGTGTGAGGCCAGTTGCTGCCCCAGATGACGCGCTCGGGCGCGGCTTCGATGAGGGTCTTGGCAATCGGGGTGATGTCGGAGTAGTCGGCGCGCTGCGAGATCATGTACGGGCCGGAGAGCTTAACATAAGCCTTGCCGGCCTTCATCAGCGAGAGAAGAACCGAGAACCCCTCCTGCTCCACGCCGCCTGCCACTTTGGCCAGGCCGAAGTGGTCGATGATGATTTCGTTCGGCTGCTCCGTGATGCGCGCCTCGAGGCCGGCGATGACCGGCAGGGCCGTCCATAGCTGGATGGCCCAGCCGCGGCCCTCGATCTGCTGGGCGGCATCGCAAAGCCGCCGTGCGGCCTCGTCGAGGTCGCGTCCCTTGCCGGTTTCCAGGTTGATGCGCACGCCGCGCACCCCCGCCGCTGCGAAGTCATCGAGCTGCTGCGCGGAGAAGGTGCGGTCGATGACGGCAATGCCGCGCGCGTCCTTGCCGAGCTGCTTCAGACCGTCCAGCAGGCAGCGATTATCGGTGGCATAAACGCTGGGCTGAACAAAGACCGTGCGCGGCACGCCAATTTCCGCGTGGAACCGGCGCAGATCGGCCACCGTCGCCGCCGACGGAGTGTAACGGCGCGTGGGCGAATAGGGGAAGCGTTGCGGATCGAAAACGTGCAGGTGGCAATCCACCGCTCCCGGAGGTACTTCAAATCCTGGAGAAGACATTGGACGTTTGCTCCTTCACATTAGAACTGGTTTCAAAAATGATTCCTTGAAGAGGCGCGGCTTCAGCACGGGGTCCCCGGCGCGCCCGATTTTGGCGCGCTGGGGTGGGAGCCGCGCCGTCTCAAGCCCAGCGAAAATGCGGGCTTTACTTCCGCACCGCTTGCAGCACCACATCCGTAAACGCCTGCGTGCCCAGCGTGCCGCCGAGGTCGCGGGTGCGTGTTGCCGGATTCGAGAGCGCCAGCTCCACCGCATCGGCAATGCATTTGGCCGCATCGGCCAGCCGCGGCTGCTTGTGCTCGGTGGACATCCAATCGAGCAGCATGCTGGCGGAAAGCATCAGCGAAACCGGGTTGGCGATGCCCTTGCCGGCGATGTCCGGGGCGGAACCGTGCTGTGGCTGCCCCATGGCGACACCGTCGCCGGCATTGAGGCTGCCAGCCAGCCCCAGGCTGCCGGAAATTTCCGAAGCCTCGTCGGAAAGAATGTCGCCGAACATGTTGGTGGTCACGATCACGTCGAACATTGCGGGATCGCGCACCAGCAATGCCGCCATGGCATCGACGATCTTCTCGTCCAGTTTCACCTCCGGGTATTCCTGCGCCACCTTGCGAACTTCGCGCAGGAAGAGGCCATCGGAGACGCGCATGACGTTGGCCTTGTGAACGGCGGTGACCTTCTGGCGGCGTTTGCGGGCGATTTCAAAGGCTGCCTTGGCGATTCGCCGGCAGCCTTTGACGGTGATCTTGCGGAAGGCCAGCACCACGTCCTCGGTGGGCATGAACTCGCCGTTGCCGGAGAACATGTTGCGGTCGGCGTAGAAGCCCTCGGTATTTTCGCGCACGATGACCAGATCCATTTCCTTGCCCGCCATCCCGGTGCCAGGCCGGGAGCGGCTGGGGCGAATGTTGGCGTACAGGTCCAGCCCGATGCGCAAATCGCCCGAGGGATTGCGCCCGCCCTGGTCGCGCGGCGGGTATTCGTTGTGCGATACCGGGCCCAGCAGCACGCCATGCGCCTTGCGCGCCCGTTCGACGATGTGCGGCGGCATGGTGGTGCCCGTCTTCTTGAGCGCGGTGAGCCCGATCTCCTCGCTGGGAAAATTGAGGCCCAGCGAATACTTGCCATTGACAGCGTTGAGAACCTGCATCGTAGCCGCAATTGTTTCCGGTCCGATGCCATCACCCGGCAGAATCAGAACGTCCATGGATGAAGTCTCCAGTATGAGTCGGCAAAGATTTGTTCGGACCGAGTTTACTAAGCGGCTGCAAATTTGTGAACCCCTAAATCTCGCGCCCGGCAAAATGCAAGAACGCATTCGCCTGGGGGCCGAAATTGTTGCGCAATATCTTGCGGGGGCTTGAGAGCGTGCGTGAGAACCCGTGCGCCGCCCCTACGGGGCTCGACACCTTCCACCTCCGCCGTCCCAGCGCTAAAGCGCTGGGCTAACTTGCACCCCAGGAAACGCAAAAGCGGTGTTTCCTGGGGACCCCGCAGCATTGCCGCTACGCGGCGTAGCGCCGCTCTTGCTCCACTCATCGCTTGCACGCGATGTCCTCGCGCACGCTCTTGAGCCCGCATTGCTGCCGGTGCTGGGCAGGACGGCCAAACAATTCCCTTGCCGGACGGGTCGCCGCCGTGATATCTGCTGGTGACACACCTTCGAGGCATAGAGATGGGTACAACAGTGTCTTCTCCCCAAGTCCGCCCGTCGGGCGGCGATGCGCCGCCAAAGACAAACGGATCGCAGAGCTACCGCAAGCTGTTCTGGCTGCTGGTGGCCATCGGCTGCATGCTGCTCATTTGCTTTTCCGGTCCGTTCGCCGGCTTGACGGTGGCCGGGCAGCGGGTATTGGGAGTGCTGGCGTTCGCGCTCATCGTTTGGGTTTCGGAGGCGATCTCATACCCGCTCAGCGCGGTTGCCATCTTCTCGTTTCTGACCGTCGGGCTGGGCTTTGCCCCGGCGGCGGGCAACGCCGGCGCCCGTCTCGGCACCGGCAAGGCTTTGTCGACGGCCCTCAGCGGGTTGACCAACGGCGGCTGGGTGCTGGTGGTGACCGGGCTGTTTATCGCCGCCATCATGCTGGAGACCGGCCTGGAGAAGCGCATCGCCCTCACCATCCTGAAAACTGTGGGCACGAAAAGCAAGAACCTGGTGGCCGGAATGATCGTGGCGATGTCCGTGTTCGCCTTCCTGATCCCTTCCGTGACCGCCCGCTCCGCTTGCCTTTGCCCCATCGCCCTGGGCCTGGTGGACGCGCTGAAACTCGGCCGCAAGAGCGGGTTTGCCAAGGC
>JBEKQR010000275.1:0-6338 GCA_049519515.1 Candidatus Korobacteraceae bacterium | reverse complement strand
AGATGGGAGACGATCGATCCCGAACGCTGGGTGCCCGACGGCTATGTCGTTATCCAGGTGGATTCCCGCGGCACTGGCAAGTCGCCGGGGTATCTCGACCCGCGCTCGGCGCGAGAAGTTCAGGACTATTACGAGTGCATCGAGTGGGCCGGCACGCAGGCGTGGTCCAACGGGAAAGTCGGACTCTGCGGCATTTCCTATTACGCGTTCACGCAGTGGGCAGTGGCGGCGTTACAGCCGCCACACCTCGCCGCGATCTGTCCCTGGGAGGGGTTTGTTGATTATTACCGGGACTCCAGCCATCAAGGAGGGATTTTTGCCAATGCCTTTACGACTGCGTGGTGGCCCCGGCAGGTACTAGTTAACCAGTACGGCAATGCCCAAACTCATCATCGCGACCGTGAGACCGGCGAGCGCACAACGGGTGGGCCTGCACTGAACGAGGCCATGCTGGCCGGCAACAGGGCTGACTATCCGGGGGATCTGCTGCGGCATCCGTTCGATGACGCCTGGTTTCGCGAGCACACGCCCGATCTGTCGCGAATTACCGTGCCACTGCTTTCCGCCGGCAACTGGGGCGGGCCTGGCCTTCATCTGCGCGGAAACGTCGAGGGATACCTTGGGGCGGCGTCACGGGAGAAGTGGCTCTCACTCCATGTAGGTACGCACTTCGAGAGCTTCTATCTTCCGGAATATGTGGCCATGCAGAAGCGATTCTTCGACCACTATCTCAAGGGCATTGACAATGGTTGGGACAGAGAGCCGCCTGTGCAGCTCTCGATCCGCCGTCCTGAGGCCGCGCCCCGCCGCATGGAAAGCGAATTTCCGCTCGCCCGGACCCGCTGGACCAAGTTTCACTTGGATGCGTACGGCCAGAGCATCGTCCCTGATACTCCCTCCGCCGGGGCGAGCGTCAGCTACGAAGCCCTGGGCGAGGGAGTTTCGTTCTCAACCGCGCCGTTTGAGCACGAAAGCGAGATGACCGGCTTTATCATCGCGCGTCTCTGGATTGCCTCTTCGACCACCGACATGGACATCTTCGCCACATTACACGCCATTGACCCGGGCGGCAAGGAATTGGTCTTCGTTGGCGCGCACGAGATGACGTGCTTGGCCAAAGGCTGGTTGCGCGCCTCACACCGCAAGCTCGACCCGGCCCGCTCCTTACCCTACAGGGTATTCCACGCGCACGACGAGGTGCAGAAATTGACTCCCGGCGAACTCTGCGCGGTTGATGTCGAGATATGGCCGAGCTGTTTTGTCTTCCTGCCGGGCTGGCGCCTGCTCTTGAAGATTCAAGGACGCGACTTCGAGTATGCGACCCCTGGGCGTATGCTCCACAACCATCCCCAGGACCGCGACCCAAGAGAGTTTGGAGGCACATGCACGATTGCGACGGGCGGAGGTCATGATTCCTATTTGTTGCTGCCGATCATTCCCCCGAAATAGCGTCAGGCGACGTCGATTCGGATCGTGCGGGGAACACCAAGGACTTAGGGTTGGTAATGGACTCAAGATTTTGAAACAGCCGAAAGCGCGATTTTCGGTTCTTGCTTATCAGCAGCTTAACCGCGGCCGACGCAGAATCTTTTTGAAATGCAGCGGCAAGAACAGTGCCTTGACTAAGTGGCGGCAGAGACGGAAGTTGGACTGTCAGCGACGTAGATCCAGCCGAGGGCGTCTTCGGCAAGCGGATTTATCAGCAGCGGCCCGGTGAGCTTCTCCAGCCAGAGCGGGAGCCGCAGGAGGTCTTGGATCGGGCCCGCCGGGAACTTGGGGAATACAATTTCTCTGCCCAATATCAGCAGCAACCGATCCCAGTAGAAGGCGCCATCGTCAAAAACAAGTGGTTGCTGTTCTACCCGCCCGACGAGAAACCCGAGGAATTCAGCCACATCGTTCAGAGCTGGGACACTGCCAACAAGGCTGGTGAGCTCAACGACTACAGCGTCTGCACCACCTGGGGAGTTTGTGAAAAGAAGAAGTTCTACCTGCTCCATGTTTACCGGGAGCGGCTGGACTTCCCGGGGCTGAAGCGCAAAGTCAAAGAGCTGGCGAAGCAGTTCAAAGCGGATGTTGTCCTGGTGGAAGACAAGGCTTCGGGTACCCAGCTAATCCAAGAGCTCAAGCACGAGGGGATGTTCAAGATAAAGGCGCACTCCCCTAGGCCTGGTAATGACAAAATTATGCGCCTCCACGATCAGACTACCGCGTTTGCAAATGGACGCGTGTTGTTCCCGAAAGAGGCACCCTGGCTGGGCGATTACCTGAAAGAGCTGGCCGCCTTCCCAGGCGGCAAGCACGACGACCAGGTCGACTCGACATCCCAGGCGCTCGAATACCTAGCCAACCGTAAGATCTCCATCTACGACCTCTTGTGACGATCATCGAAGCCGCAGGAAGTCAAGTCTAAGCTGGGCCGGAGGCAAAAGCTTCGGCCCATCTTCATTTCCAGCGCACCGCGTCAAAAAGCCTCTTTCTCATCTGCTTAATTGCTCCAGTAGAGTCCGATTTTGCGCCTCGTCTGCCAGGCTACGGCAGATTTCTCCGCCCTCAGAGTTCGCTTGACTGTTCGCCCCCGGCAAGCGTGAATGTACTGCCCCGTAAGGCTCTCTGGGGCGGTTTGGAGGAAGCCAATGAGCACCGAACTGCAGAAAAAGCTTGAAGAACTACCTCGGCTCGACCGCAAAGGCTTGCTCGACCTTTGGCTTGAGTTGTTTGGCGAACCCGCACACCCGCGCCTCAGACGCGAAATCCTGGTTCCGATCCTGGCTTACCGCATGCAAGAAAAGGCCCTTGGCGGCCTGAAGCCATCTACTTGCAAGCGGCTGCGCCGCTTGGCAGAAGAATTCACGACCAGCCCCAGGCCGTCATCCGTTTCACTAAGGATGAAGCCCGGCACTCGGATCGTGCGCGAGTGGAAAGGACAGCTCCATGAAGTATCGGTCCTGGACTCAGGATTCGAGTATCAGGGGAGCCGGTTCCGCAGCCTTTCCGAAATCGCTGGCCGGATTACTGGCACGCGCTGGTCCGGCCCATTGTTCTTTGGACTAAAGAAACGCTCCGGTAGGGGCCGGCAATGACACCACCCACCAAGTCCAGAATTCGCTGCGCCATTTACACGCGCAAATCGAGCGAAGAGGGTCTCGAGCAGTCGTTCAACTCTCTTCAGGCGCAACGGGAAGCCTGCGAAGCATACATCACCAGCCAGCGACACGAGGGCTGGCACATCCTCGGCGCCCAGTATGATGACGGTGGTTTCTCTGGCGGCAGCATGGACCGGCCGGCGCTGCAGCGTCTGCTCGAGGACATCGCGGCTGGAAAGGTCGATACCGTCGTCGTCTACAAGGTTGACCGTCTGACGCGCTCCCTAGCCGACTTTGCCAAGATCATCGAAATCTTCGATGCCAGCCATGTTAGTTTCGTCTCCGTCACCCAGCAGTTCAATACCACGACCTCAATGGGGCGGCTGACACTTAACGTGCTACTGTCGTTCGCCCAGTTCGAACGCGAAGTCACAGGAGAAAGAATTCGGGACAAGATCGCTGCCTCGAAGAGGAAGGGGATGTGGATGGGCGGCCGTGTCCCGCTCGGCTTCAACCTGAAGGACCGCAAGCTGATCATCCATGAGGAAGAGGCCGAGGTGGTCCGCGAGATCTACCAGCAATATCTCCGGCTTGGTTACGTCTCGCGGCTGAAAGAATATTTGGACCAGAGTCCCGTCCGCAGCAAAGTGCGTCTGGATGGGGCCGGGATCAAGACTGGCGGGGGGAAATTCTCGCGCGGCGCACTCTACCAGCTGCTGAGAAACCATCTCTACGTCGGTGAAATCGCTCACCAGGGTCAAGTCTATCCCGGCGAGCACGAGCCCGTAATCGAGCGCGAACTCTGGCAGAAGGTGCAGCAGCAGCTGGTTAAGAACCGACAGGGTGAGAGAAAACGCACGAGAACCACGAAGGATAGCCTGCTGACCAAACTGCTTTTCGACGAGCACGGCAATCGCTACACGCCCACGCATGCGGTGAAACAAGGCAAGCGCTACCGTTACTACACCTCGCAAGCCGTGATCCGAAGGAAGAAGGACGGCGCTGACTTGGCTCGGATCCCGGCGCACGAACTCGAACGCGCCGTTGCCGACCGGGTTCTGACCCTGCTCTCCGCGCAGCACGAGCTGGTCTCAGCGGCTCAAGATCTCGCTTTTCCAGAAGGACAGCTTCGCTCCATAGTGGATGCTGCCAGTAAGAGAGCTAAGTCGTGGGACAAGACCGCAATACAGGAAAAGGAGAAATTCCTGCAAACAGTCCTCAGTAAGGTTGTCGTGCAGCAGGACTCGCTGCAGATCAGTTTAGATCTGAATGCCCTTGTCAACCTGATCCAGGAAAAAAGGTCGTACAAAGCACCAAAAAGACATACCAGCGTAGACGAGAATGGACAGTCTCAGGTTCTTGCGCTCGCATGTCCTTTCCGGCAGGTGCGCCGCGGGAAGGAATTGCGGCTCGTGATCGGTGAGGACCAGCAGACAGCCAGCAACAGTACGACCGCTCTCGTGAAAGGGATCGTCCGCGCTCGTCACTGGTACGAGCAGGTTGTCTCGTGTAAGGCAGGAAGCATCGCTGAGTTGGCAAAACAAACAGGGGTTACATCACACTATGTCCGCAGAATCTTCTCCTGCGCGTTGCTCGCGCCTGATCTCGTTGAGAACATCCTGAGCCAGCGTCACAGCCCCGGCCTCACCCTCGACAAACTGATCACTCGGCTGCCGCTCGAATGGAAGCACCAGCAAAGCGTTATCAATCACCCCACCCCCGAGAACAACACGTAGTAGCCGCTTAAACATTCCGCCGCGCTAGATACGGCTGAGCGGGAAACTACTGATTGCCGCCCGGCTATAAACCGACTCCCAAGTTCTTACTTTTGGTCACCAAACCGGGTCCGCAACGGCGGGGGTTTTTAGCTCGCCAGGCGTGCGCGAACCGTGCCATACCCGACTCCGAGCTGTTGAGCTATTTGGCGAAGACTGAGACCCGCGGACCGCATTTGGGCCATTGCGTCACGGCTGACAATGCGCTGTGGACGGCCAAGCTGGCTCACTTACGTGAGCAGCGTGATCCAATTGATTTTCAGGTGCAAACTGGAAACGATAGCCGACGCCGGGTTCGGTCAGGATATATTGAGGATTTGAGGGATCGGCCTCGATCTTTTTCCGCAGTTGGTTAATGACAACCCGCAAGTTCTCTGTATGCTCACGGAAATCCAGGCCCCATCCAACCTCGAACAGGGTTCGATGCGTCACTGGGTGCCCGTTGTGCGCAATCAAATACCTGAGCAGATCAAACTGCTTGGGAGTTAGGTAAATCCGACGGCCGCGAACTGTGACATGCCTGCGTTCGAAGTCTACGGTCAGCTCTGCATTTGTAAGGACGGGTATCCCTCCGTTGAGGGGAATGCTGCGCAGGTGGGTGCGAATGAGCGCCTGCAGTTCCTTTAGCCCGAAAGGGCTGAGCAAGCGATCATCAGCACCCAAATCAAGCGCCAAGAACTGATCGCGCCAGGAGTTGCGCTCGCTGAAGACGATAATAGGAGTGCTGCAAGACAAACGAATCTTTTGACAGACCTCCAATCCATTCGCCCCTCGCAAGTTGATGTCCAGAAGAATGAGGTCGGGACGCGTGTTCCGGACAAAATGAAAAGCCTCTTCGTCTGTCCGCACTTCGACAAGATTGAACTGCGGCGGCGGAAGATTGGTGCGCAGAGCGCGCCCAAACCTACGTTTACTCCCAACAACGAGGATGGTCGAGATTGCCATCTTCCAGCTTCGTGACGTCTACTCTGCGACTGCTTCGCTACTACTGTGGTGTGCCGTAGCGGCTACGAAGTTGAAGATTCACTTCGAGCACGTTAACGAACTTTTCTCCAGCAAGTCCGCCAAATGCCGCTGAGGCATTCTTCTGTAATATCGCATCGATTTCCTTTCGGACTGTGGCCGGATCGCGCTTGGTATCGGCGGCCCATTTGGAGACGACCCTGTCCAGTTGAAATTCAGCATTTTCAAGCGTGATGTTGGGATCCAGACCTGAACCGGAAGCTGTCACCATGTCTCCCGGAACATCTTGAAGATCAGCATCCGCGTGATCCTGACGCCACATGTCGAAGAAGATCGACTGAATGTCGCTTCCATCTTTGACCGGCTCGATGGTGCTTTGAGGCTTCCCGTCCGGGCCTGGCTTGGTGACGGTGGACGGAAACCTGCCGGGGTTCTCGTTAGAGAAGTTTTCGAAAAACGCGACGGCCAAATACGGAGCCTTGGGCTGAGGTGTGGCCGGATTGCTCTTGATAAA